>NZ_JVKU01000018.1:0-163602 GCF_001072385.1 Streptococcus sp. 343_SSPC
CGTCTTGCTCGACAATCCAAAGACAATTGAGAGGCTAGGACTTTTGTCCCAGCCTCTTTTTTCTGGCTTAATTTTACAAATTGGGAATTACATATAATTATTTGAAAAAACTAAAAAAGGTAGTTACAATAAAAATGTAAAAGCGCTTACTCGGTTATTGGAGAGGCTAATATTGTAAGATATCTGTTTTTCTTTCTTAAGGTAGGAGAATTTTTAGGAAAGGTAAAATGTCAGAATCAGTATATGCAAAGAAAAATCAGCATTTCCGCTTTAAATTTCAGAAAAATGATTAAGTTAATTAAGCAATGATTGAAATATTAAAAATGGTTTATTGGAGGTAGTTAAAAATGAAAGAAAAATATAAAGTGACTGGGCAGTTATTTTTGCTCTCAAATTTACCGTTTTGTTGTTTTATTTTGAAAGATATTTCATTAGTCTATGCTAGGTTACTATTTGTACTTTTCTTGTTTTTTACATTATATTTCTCTTATCAAATAAGCATAAAACATAATGTCATTAATCGTATTCAGAAACTAGAGTGGAACAAAGTACTTTATTGTTTAGCATTCGTTGCTTTGATGAGACTTACAGTTCATTTGTATGTAAGCATTTTTGGAGATACCCAAAATGATGCGTTATTACAAATTTTAAAAGATATTATGGGCGTAGAGTTATTCAATTTTTATGGAATTTTCGTAGGACCAGTTTTAGAGGAAATAACTTTTCATGGTGCAATAATGAATTATTGCTATAATATGAGCAGGAAAGGTTTCATCATATCAAATATATTGTTTGGATTTGTGCATTGTATGAACGAACCTAGTATTGGAATTTTTATTAGATCGATTTTACTGTATAGTTTGTTAGGCTGTATAGTATCTTACATTTATTATAGAACTAAAAGGATAGAATACTCTGTACTAATTCACATGCTTGCTAATTTTTTGGCTGTAATAGATTTTTAATTATGTATTCTAATTGTTTTTATATTTGTAATTTTATGTAAGGTTTTGCTCAAGAGACCACTAATAAATATGACTGGAGTAATGTTTGCAGCTAAAGAAATGTTCTTCAAAATAGAAAATATCCTCCGTGAACAAGGAGTACTTGAAAAGTTTGAAGAGGAAAATTGGGAAATACTTCCTGAATAATGAAGTTAAACTGACTAAACAGGATCTTATAGATGAAAATATCGAATTATTAGTAGTAGATGGTCAGTTAAAAGGAGTCGTGAAGGATGACCAAGGAAGTCCGAATGCAGAAATTGTTTATAATGTTAACTTGAGTAAAGGAGACGAATGATATTACTTTGTCTGATGAAGAAACTCAAAAAATCCATTCAATACTAAAAATAATATTAGAAAAAGTAAGGAGCAAGTCTGTTAATGCATTAAACACATTTTGGGATGAAAATTCGAAGGGTAAGAGAAATCAAAAAAGGAGGTTCTTATGTGTATAGTTGACCAAGTTAAGAAAATAGCAACTTATATTTGTGAAGCTTTTGAAGACTGGGGTTTGGATGATCCTGTAGAGGAAGGATTCCTGGAAGATTATCAGGAAATTTCTGGTGCATCTGAGGAGGAAATTCAGGAGTTTGAGAAGAGACTTGGAATTTCTCTCCCCGATGAACTTAAGGAAGTCTATCGCTACAAAAACGGCAGTAAATTCTTAGCAGTCTTACCCTGTGTGATTGACCAAAGAGAAATGGCTTTTTCTCTGATGAGTTTGCAGGAAATAGAAGCTGGGAAAAGATATTTTCAAAATAGGGATGCCCTCTTAACGGAATTTCCCGATTATTTTTCGAGCCAAGATGTTGAAGAAGTGCGTGATAGTAGAGTCAAACCCTATCTTTTTAATAAGAAATGGCTTCCTTTTGCGGAATATTGCGATTCTTGTTATCTCATGCTTGATTTTGATCCAGACCAGGAGGGGCAAGAAGGGCAGATTATCTGCTACATTCATGACCCTGATGAAATTATCTATGTGGCAAAAAGTTTTACGGAGCTGATTGAAGGGATAATGGAAGTGATCGTATAAAAGAGGGTAGTATATTGTCCCAAATGTTTCAGAATGGTTTGAGAAAATGAAGTAAAATGTTTTTAGGGACCTGCAATTACTTTGCTCAATTTCAGTAAAAGCCTGAGTGTTGTTTGAATTGGATGGCAACCACTGCACTCTAAACGTTCATTCAAAAGAATTACAATACATACAAAGAGCCCCCTTTCGAGGGGGTCTTTTTTCTATACCCAAACTAAATCAAAGATAAACAAAAACCACCCCATCTCTACAAGCCAAATAGTGCTGTAAAAAATAGGGTGGTTTTAGGACATTAACGATTAGTTATCGTCTTTGTGAAGGATGTTTTTCACACCGTTGATAGCTCCTTCGACAGCTTCTTTTGCGTCTTCAGCAACTTCTTTTGCTTTTGATGCAACTTTTTCAGCAACGCCTTCAGCTTCTGTTTTTGTGTCGCCGGTTACTTTACCGAGACCTTCCTTAACAGAACCTTTAACTTGGTTTAATTTATCTTCTAATGACATAGCGCCACCTCCGTTAAGTAAATAGTTTTTTAATCTGAGTTCAAGACAGTTCATTTAAAAAATTAAAACTATTTAGTTCAGATTAATATAAGTATATACCCTCTGAAATGGAAAGTCAAATATTCGCTACGGTATTCTGAAAGTTGGAGTGAGTCCTTACGATATCGTGAAAAAGAGGGATGAATAGGTCCTTGCCTTGTTCTTTAATTGAAGAAACAAAGGTTTTCAGCTATTTCAAAACAAAATCGTCCAGATGATTAAGGAATAATATATTGTAGAATCGTCAGGTTAGAAAATCTAAACGGCTGTTTTCTTCTAGCAAAGTGGAGTAAAAAACAAAAGAAGATGACACTTTCTGTTCAAAAAGGGACAATTGAGGGCTACCTTGCCTACAAGTTTTTCCATGTGTTATACTTGTACATAATTGTACGAAAGAATGATATTGGAGAATAGATGATATGAAATATGCCAAACATGGAGTCGCTTTACTGTTCCTGTTATATCTATTTGTTTTTGGGATCGAAGGTCTTGGTATCTATCTAACTGGAGTTTTCAATGGTGATGTAAGTTTTCTTTATTTCATCTATTTGATTCTCTACTCTTTGCTTCTCATCGGCATTCTATTTTGGTTAAAAAGGCAGAAGATAGTCATTCGTTCCAATATACAGAAATGGAAGTGGCACTATCTGGGGTATTTTGCTCTGGTGCTCTTGTGGTTCTTTGTTGAAAGGTGGGTGCTGCAAACTTTTCAGGATTTGCTGGTTCCTGTCGTTCATCAAACCAAATTGCCATCCTCCATTTATCTAAATGGCCCTGGTATTTCGGGTACTCTGTTTTTTGTCCTAGCAACTGTTACATCTCCTATGATCGAAGAATTTATTTTTAGAGGCTATCTGATGAATGTCTTCTTTAAAGAAAGTAAGTTTCATTTAGACGTTTTGCTTTCGGGCTTTCTCTTTGCGGCCTTTCATCTGATCCATCAATATCGGGACCCTGTAACCTATTCTCTTTATTTCTGTTCAGGGCTCTTCTTCGCAACTGCCTATAAGAAATCTAAAGATATCCGGTTACCCATCTTCTTGCATGCCTTTAGCAATTTTCTCACTTTTTGGAAACCAATCTGGATATTCATCTTCAATTATATCTACTGGCATTTTCTTGTTAAATAACCTTGTCTCTGTGGCCGGGCGTGAAATGGGAGTTAGAGGTTGGAGTTGTTTAATGAAACTAGGATCACTTTTTAAAAGTGATCTTATTTTCGTTTAAGGGGTGGTATAATGAAAGTATACTCAAGGTGAGACAATTGATTTATTTACAGAAAAGAAGTTTTAAAATGAAAACGATGATAAAAACCTATCCTGTTATCAGTACGATAGCTCTAATCTGTTTGTTGCTCGGTTTATTGACTTCCTTTTATGGGGATGCTATGTATGACCTATTGGCTTTTCATTCGAAGCCGGTGTATGGTTGGCAATATGTCAGTGGGACCCTGATGCATGGCAGTAAAGGAGCTCCTGTCTGGTTTTTATGGGTTCATTTGATTTTAAACGGACTCATGATCCTTCCCTTCGGTGGACTGCTAGAAAGAAAAAGAGGCTCCATACAAGTCTTAATCGTTTTTGTGACGGCGACAGTCCTCTCTTCCATCGTTTTTCACTTCTTAACACGCGGGCAGGACATTCAGGCAACAGGGATCTCTGCCGTCGGCTATGCCTTTGTGACCGGAGGGATTATGCTCCTGCCAAACGTGTGGAAAGAATTGTCACGCACCGTAAAATGGCTTTATCTATTCTTAATTTTTCTATCTGGTCTCATGCTCTTACCAGTAATCACCGGATGGATCTCAACGCTATTGCATCTTTCAGGGATTGTGAGTTATCTATTGGTCTTTATCGGAAGTAAAAGCTTGAAGGGGAGAGGTAGCAATTAAGCCGACTATTGAGCTAGGTTTTCATCCTGTTTCCTTGACTCTTCCTCTACCAGGCCGTATAATACTCTATATCAATGAAAAAATCACCTTTTGTCATTGTGCAAAGGGTGTTTTTATAACGGTAAATGGGAGACACAATGGGATACATTTCTACAATCAAAACAGCTGTTCAGCTCTTTCCTTTCCTGGCCTTTTTGCTGACCTTGCCCTACATGATTTTGAATTATCGAAAATATGGCTCGGTCAATAAATTGCGGGTGCTGATTTTCTATTCTTTTATGCTTTACTTGATGACGGTCTATCTCTTGGTAGTCTTGCCTCTGCCAGATCCGAGTAAGATCCATACTAGCTACTCGGAAATGGTCAATCTCCATCCCTTTGCTTTTGTGGTGGATTTTTTCAAGGAGAGCCCCTTTGATCTAGCGCAGACTGGTACTTGGCTTCAAGCCCTCAAGCATCCAACTTTTTATGTACCAGCTTTTAATGTCCTAATGTTGATTCCTTTTGGGATGTATCTACGTTATTATTTCAAGTGTGGTTTTAAGAAAACGATTCTCCTAACAGCCCTCTTTAGTCTCTTTTTGGAGCTGACCCAGTTATCAGGTCTCTACTTTCTGTATCCGGGCCCTTACCGCCTAGCAGATGTCGATGATATTATTCAAAATACCACTGGTGGTGGAGTGGGCTACTTGCTTGGTTGGTTCCTGGTTTGGTTATTGCCAACACGAGATGAGATTGACGAGCATTCTTTCCGAGTAGGGACGAAAGTATCTGGTTTCCGGATGGGTCTTGCTTTCTTGATTGACTTTGTGATGCTATCCTTGCTTTATGCGGTAATCGAGCGTTTAGAGATGATTCCCTATGTAGCGGTTTTGGTGCTTTACTTTAGTTTGCTTCCCTTGTGGCGGGGCAAAACCTTGGGAATGGCTTTGGTAAAATTCCGCTTGCGTTTTGACAAGCAAAAATGGCTTCGTACCATCTGGCGAGGAATCCTAGTGGTAGGCTATTTCTACTGGATTCCCCAAGGGTTGTTCTATTTGATCTCGCTTTTGAATCAGGATTTGACGGACAATTCCCTTTTGACTCTATCTATGATTTTATTGCTCTTCTTTGTGCTCTTATTGTACCTGATCCTCACCCTTGCCATCATCTTGCTCAGTCGTCGCTTTCCCTTTGACCGTCTAGCTGGAGCCGAGTATGAGAGTACCGTGCGCGTGAAGGAAGGTATCCTAAAGGATGAAACCGAATCGTCAAAATAGAGAGAGTGGGACAGAAATCGGTAATTCGTTAGAATTCGATTTCGTCGTCTCACCTCCGCACAGTTGAGTAGGGCTGTAAAAGCTGATGAAATCAGCGTAGTAGAGCCCACTCAACCACTGCGTCTTGCTCGATAATCCAAAAACAATAAAGAGGCTAGGACTTTTGTCCCAGCCTCTTTATTTTTTATACACGTAAAAATATCCTAACGTTCCCAGTTGAGAACGGCGATTTTAAGGGGAATGTGCTACAATGGAAGCAAATAGATAGAATGGAGCAGTGAAATGAAAGCAATTATTACAGTCGTTGGTAAAGACCAAAAAGGAATCGTAGCGGGTGTTGCAACGAAAGTGGCAGAATTAGGACTCAATATCGATGATATCTCTCAAACTGTATTGGATGAATACTTTATCATGATGGCGGTCGTATCGTCAGATGAGAAAAAAGATTTCACACAGCTCCGTTCAGAGTTGGAAGAATTCGGTCAGTCTCTTCATGTGAAAATCAATATCCAAAGCGCAGCGATTTTTGATGCCATGCACAATTTGTAAGATAGGGGTTGAGAATTTATGGACATTAGACAGGTAACAGAAACCATTGCCATGATTGAGGAGCAGAACTTCGATGTTCGGACCATCACCATGGGGATCTCCCTTCTAGATTGTATTGATCCGGATATCGATAAGGCGGCAGAAAAAGTCTACCAGAAGATTGTGACAAAGGCCAAGGACTTAGTGGCTGTTGGGGATGAGATCGCGGCAGAACTTGGGATCCCTATTGTAAATAAACGGGTTTCGGTCACTCCGATTTCCATTATCGGGGCAGCCACTAATGCGACAGACTATGTACCCTTTGCCAAGGCGTTGGATCGTGCGGCGAAAGAAGTTGGGGTCAACTTTATCGGTGGCTTCTCAGCTCTGGTTCAAAAAGGCTACCAAAAAGGGGATGAGATCCTCATTAATTCCATTCCTCGTGCTCTTGCGGAGACAGATTTTGTCTGTTCTTCAGTCAATATCGGATCGACCAAGACAGGGATCAATATGACCGCTGTCCGAGACATGGGGCGCATCATTAAAGAAGCTTCCCAAGCAGATCCAATGGGACCAGGAAAACTCGTTGTCTTTGCTAATGCGGTAGAAGATAATCCCTTTATGGCGGGAGCCTTCCACGGTGTCGGTGAAGCAGATGTCGTCATCAACGTTGGGGTTTCAGGACCTGGTGTCGTCCAACGGGCCATCGAAAAAGTTCCCGGTGCTAGCTTTGATGTATTGGCGGAAACAGTCAAGAAGACAGCCTTCAAGATTACCCGTGTTGGCCAATTAGTGGGTCAAATGGCTAGTGAACGTCTCGGTGTTGAGTTTGGAATTGTGGACTTGTCCCTCGCACCAACACCAGCTGTTGGGGATTCGGTTGCACGTGTCCTTGAAGCCATGGGGCTTGAAGTGGTCGGAACCCACGGGACAACAGCAGCCCTTGCCCTGCTCAATGACCAAGTGAAAAAAGGTGGCATTATGGCTTGTAACCAAGTCGGTGGTTTGTCAGGTGCCTTCATTCCGGTCTCAGAAGATGAGGGGATGATTGCCGCGGTCCAATCCGGTCATATCAACTTGGAAAAATTGGAAGCTATGACAGCCATCTGTTCCGTGGGTCTGGATATGATTGCCATCCCAGCTGATACTCCAGATACAACCATTGCGGCCATGATCGCCGATGAAGCAGCAATCGGGGTCATTAACCAAAAGACAACAGCCGTTCGGATCATTCCTTATGGAAAAGAAGGCGATATGTTAGAGCTCGGAGGACTTCTTGGGTCTGCTCCAGTGATGAAGGTCAACAAGGCTTCGTCAGCTGACTTTATTGCCCGTGGTGGTCAAATTCCGGCCCCAGTTCATAGTTTTAAAAATTAAAAAATGGCCCTGGAGCAGGAATTTTGCTCAGGGCTTTTAATGTTGGCTGAGGAAGTGAAAGTGAATCGAGAGGTCATCGCTGCCAGTTTCCTTATAAAAAATGATATAATAGAAGGACGTAAAAGGAGATCACATGGCGAAAACAAGATTATTTATTATTCGGCATGGAAAAACCATGTTTAATACGATAGGTCGTGCCCAAGGTTGGTCGGATACGCCTTTAACTGCTCAAGGAGAAGAAGGCATCCGTGAATTGGGGGTTGGTTTGAGAGAATCTGGTTTGGACTTTGTCCGTGCTGTTTCCAGCGATTCAGGTCGTGCTATTCAAACCATGGGAATTGTTTTAGACGAGCTTGGGCTCACAGATCAGATTCCTTATACTTTCAACAAAAAGATCCGGGAATGGTGTTTTGGAAGTTTTGATGGTGCCTACGGAGGGGAGCTTTTCCGTGGAGTTGTTCCTCGGGTTCTAGATATTGAAGATTATAAGAAACTTACCCTGGAAGAACTGGCGAATGGAATCTACCAAGTAGATACAGCAGGTTGGGCTGAACCATGGGATGTGTTGAAAAAACGGATTGTAGATGGCTTTGAGGAGATTGCCAAGGAAGTTGAAGCCAAGGGTGGTGGAAATGCCTTGGTTGTTAGTCACAGCATGACCATTGGTTCCTTTGTGTGTATTTTGAATCCAGAGATTGAGCTGGATCCAAGGGTTGAAAATGGTAGTGTCACCTTTGTAGAATACGAAAATGGACAATTTTCAATCCAGACCATCGGAGATGAGTCATACCGCAAGCTGGGTGCTAACTGGTTAGCAGCCCACTCAGAAGAACTTGATGTAAAAAAATAAGATACTATATATAAGAAGAAAACAATTGCAGGAGGATAAAAATGGCAAAGACAAAATTGTATATTGCCCGTCATGGAAAAACCATGTTTAATACCATTGGTCGCGCCCAAGGTTGGTCTGATAGTCCCTTGACAGAAGCTGGCGAACGAGGGATTCATGAATTGGGGATTGGTCTACGTGAAGCTGGGATTCAGTTCCAACAAGCCGTGTCCAGCGACTCCGGTCGAACCATTCAAACCATGGGGATTGTGCTAGAAGAATTAGGGTTAACGGGTAAGATTCCTTACCGTTATGATAAGCGCATCCGCGAATGGTGTTTTGGAAGCTTTGATGGCGCCTACGATGGAGAACTCTTTTTGGGCGTTTTACCACGTGTCTTTCGTGTCGATGACTTCCATCATTTGAGCTTGATGGAGTTGGCTGAAGGGATTGTCGAAGTGGACACAGCCGGCTGGGCAGAGTCTTGGGAAACCCTTCGTGACCGCATCTTGGATGGCTTTACGACGATTGCTAAGGATGTCGAGTCTCAAGGTGGTGGGAATGCCATCGTAGTCAGTCATGGGATGACCATCAGTACCTTGATTTACCTGATTGATCCAAAAGCCTTTAAAGAATTGGTCTTGGACAATGGTAGTGTGACTGTTATTGAGTATGAAGATGGCCAATTTAAACTAGAAGCAGTTGGAGATCTGTCATACCGCCAGGTTGGAGCGAAATGGTTAGAGGAAAATCATGACTAAATATAAACTTGCCAAGAAAAGAGAAAAGAAAGTTAGCTGGATCGTGCTCTGCTGTATAGGCCTCTGTCTAATCGGAGCAGGAGTGGGTATTTTCTATTTGAAACCTCAATGGCTTCATATGGGCTCTGTTGAAGATAAAAAAGTAGAAACGACTACTCCAAAAAAGGTTGAGAAAAAGGAAGAAAAACCGAAGACAGACCTTCCGCAAGTTTCTAGCAAGGATTGGAACCTAGTCTTGGTCAACCGGGACAACAAGTTGGCTGAGCTGAATCCTCAGTTAGTCGACGTTGAAGAAATCAAGGTGGATAGTCGGATCGCAGAACAAACTAAGCAATTTTTAGCGGCGGCAAGGGCCATTGCTCCTGAGGAGTCCTTGATTTCCGGTTATCGAAGTGTAGAGGAGCAAACAGAACTTTTTAATGAGCGGATAGCTCAATTAGAAGCTACTGGGCTTCCTCATGAAGAGGCAGAACGTCAAGCACAAACACAAGTACAGGTCCCAGGGGCTAGTGAGCACCAGACAGGCCTTGCGATTGATATGAGTGCCCCAAATGGGCTATCCGAAGAGGTAGTGCAACAAATTATTGCCTTGGCGCCACAATATGGGTTTGTTCTCCGTTATCCAGAAGGGAAAAATGCGATCACGGGTGTGGACTATGAAAACTGGCACTTCCGCTACGTCGGTGTAGAAAATGCCCAGTATATGGTCAAGCACCAACTGGTCTTAGAAGAATATATTCAAAAGCTGAAAGAAGCAGGTTTATAGTTTTTTTGGCCTAGTATCGGTCTTAAGAATGATTTTTAGCACTCTTTAAAAAAGAGTGCTAATTTTTTGGATTTTTTTCTTGACTTTCTTTTGAGAGGGTGTATAATAGAATCATGGTTTAGCACTTGAGTGTTTAGAGTGCTAAAAATGAAAGAGAGGTGAGGTCATGGTTACAGAACGTCAAAATGAGATTTTAAATCTTGTCGTCGATATCTTTACCAAGACCCACGAACCGGTCGGTTCAAAAGCACTACAAGATGTCATTCAATCCAGTAGTGCGACCATCCGAAACGACATGGCTGCTCTCGAAAAGCAAGGGTTGCTAGAGAAAGCCCATACTTCGAGTGGCCGCATGCCTAGTCGAGCTGGTTTCCAATATTTCGTTCAGAACTCGCTCGATCTAGAGTTGATTGATGAACAAGATGTCTACCAGGTGGTGAAGGCCTTTGATTTCGAAGCCTTTAAGTTAGACGATATCTTGGATGCTACGGCCAAGTTACTAGCCCAGATGACGGGCTACACCGCAGTGATTCAGGATGTGGAGCCGACACGGCAGCGCTTGACGGGTTTTGAGATTGTTCCATTATCCAACCATGATGCCTTAGCAGTTCTGACCTTGGATGAATCAAAGCCTGTCACCGTACAGTTTGCTATTCCAAAGAATTTCTTAACCAGTGACTTGGAAATCTTCCATCAGCTGGTTCAAGAACGCTTCATTGGAAATACGGTCTTGGATATCCACTACCGCTTACGGACGGAGATTCCACAGATTGTACAGCGCTATTTCAAGACGACAGACAATGTCGTGGATCTATTCGATTACGTCTTCTCGCAACTGTTTCAAGAACTGGTCTTTGTAGAAGGAAAGGTTTCATCTTTGAGTTATGCCGATCTTCAGACCTATAAGTTCTTAGATAATCCCCAACACGTAGCCTTGGAGTTACGAGGAGGAATGCCGGAAGACCAAATGACCCAGATCCTGGTTGCGGAATCCCAAGAGAAGGCCTTGAAAAATGTGACGGTGATTAGTCACAAGTTCCTGGTTCCTTATCGTGGGATGGCCCTCATGCATGTGATTGGTCCCGTAGAGATGGATTACAGGCGGGTGATTAGTCTGGTCAATGTTATCGGCCGAGTGTTGGTCATGAAGTTGACGGATTACTACCGTTACCTCAACAGCAACCATTATGAAGTAAATTAAGACCAAATGAAAGGGGTGTATGCCTTGACAGAAGATATCAAAAAAGAAGACGTGAAAGAAGAGGAAGTTGCCGAGACAACTGAAGAAGTTGTAGAGGAAAGCAACCAACCTTCTGAGTTAGAAGAAGCACAAGCGCGTGCCGAGGAATTTGAAAACAAATACCTTCGTGCTCATGCAGAAATGCAAAACATTCAGCGCCGTGCCAATGAAGAACGTCAGCAATTACAAAAATACCGTAGCCAAGATTTGGCAAAAGCGATCTTACCATCACTAGACAACCTCGAACGTGCCCTCGCCGTCGAAGGATTGACAGATGATGTCAAAAAAGGACTAGAAATGGTGCAAGAAAGCTTGATTCATGCTTTGAAAGAAGAAGGAATCGAGGAAATCGCAGCGGACGGAGAATTTGACCATAACTACCACATGGCCATCCAAACAGTCCCAGCTGATGACGAACATCCAGCAGACACCATCGCACAAGTCTTCCAAAAAGGCTACAAACTCCATGACCGCATCCTGCGCCCAGCCATGGTAGTTGTCTACAACTAGGATACCTTGTCCGAAACGACACTAAACTATGAAAGAAAGATAAGATGCAAGCCGGAGGCTTGCAAGGAAGATATTTCCCGCCGTGGTGAAAGTTTCAGTAGCTTGTGCTACTGAAACAGGGGATTTTTGAGACAGTAGGCTCAAAAATAAGTGATGAAATCCCGGAGGGAGTTGCTCACGTCCCCACCACTTAAGGGAAATATCAAAAAAAGAGAAAAATAACAAGGAGAAAAACATATGTCTAAAATTATCGGTATTGACTTAGGTACAACAAACTCAGCAGTAGCAGTTCTTGAAGGAACTGAATCAAAAATCATCGCGAACCCAGAAGGAAATCGCACAACTCCATCTGTAGTGTCATTCAAAAACGGTGAAATCATCGTTGGTGACGCTGCAAAACGTCAAGCAGTGACAAACCCAGATACAGTCATCTCTATCAAATCTAAGATGGGGACTTCTGAAAAGGTTTCTGCTAACGGGAAAGAATACACTCCACAAGAAATCTCAGCAATGATCCTTCAATACTTGAAAGGTTACGCTGAAGAATACCTTGGTGAAAAGGTAACGAAGGCTGTTATTACAGTTCCAGCTTACTTTAACGATGCTCAACGTCAAGCAACTAAAGACGCTGGTAAAATCGCTGGTCTTGAAGTAGAACGTATCGTCAACGAACCAACTGCAGCAGCCCTTGCTTACGGTTTGGACAAGACTGATAAAGAAGAAAAAATCTTAGTATTCGACCTTGGTGGTGGTACATTTGACGTATCTATCCTTGAATTAGGCGACGGTGTCTTTGACGTATTGGCAACTGCAGGGGATAACAAACTCGGTGGTGACGACTTTGACCAAAAAATTATCGACCACTTGGTTGCAGAATTCAAGAAAGAAAACGGCATTGACTTGTCAACAGACAAGATGGCCCTTCAACGTTTGAAAGATGCAGCTGAAAAAGCGAAGAAAGACCTTTCTGGTGTAACTTCAACACAAATCAGCTTGCCATTCATCACTGCTGGTGAAGCTGGACCTCTTCACTTGGAAATGACTTTGACTCGTGCAAAATTTGACGATTTGACTCGTGACCTTGTAGAACGTACTAAAGTTCCAGTTCGTCAAGCTCTTTCTGATGCAGGCTTGAGCTTGTCAGAAATCGACGAAGTGATCCTTGTTGGTGGTTCAACTCGTATCCCAGCCGTTGTAGAAGCTGTTAAGGCTGAAACTGGTAAAGAACCAAACAAATCAGTGAACCCTGACGAAGTAGTTGCGATGGGTGCTGCGATCCAAGGTGGTGTGATCACTGGTGATGTGAAAGACGTTGTCCTTCTTGACGTAACACCATTGTCACTTGGTATCGAAACAATGGGTGGAGTCTTCACAAAATTGATCGACCGCAACACAACTATTCCAACATCTAAATCACAAGTCTTCTCAACTGCAGCAGACAACCAACCAGCCGTTGATATCCACGTTCTTCAAGGTGAACGCCCAATGGCAGCAGATAACAAGACTCTTGGACGTTTCCAATTGACAGATATCCCAGCTGCACCTCGTGGTATCCCACAAATCGAAGTAACATTTGACATCGACAAGAACGGTATCGTATCTGTTAAAGCGAAAGATCTTGGAACTCAAAAAGAACAAACAATTGTTATCCAATCAAACTCAGGTTTGACAGACGAAGAAATTGACCGCATGATGAAAGATGCAGAAGCAAACGCTGAAGCAGATAAGAAACGTAAAGAAGAAGTAGACCTTCGTAACGAAGTAGACCAAGCTATCTTTGCGACTGAAAAGACAATCAAAGAAACTGAAGGTAAAGGCTTCGATGCAGAACGCGATGCCGCACAAGCTGCCCTTGATGAGCTTAAGAAAGCCCAAGAAGACAATAACTTGGACGAAATGAAAGCAAAACTTGAAGCGTTGAACGAAAAAGCTCAAGGACTTGCTGTGAAACTCTACGAACAAGCCGCAGCAGCACAACAAGCTCAAGCAGGAGCAGAAGGCGCACAAGCAACAGGAAACGCAGGCGACGACGTCGTAGACGGAGAGTTTACGGAGAAATAAAATAGTCCAGTGGACTATTTTATCCCGAGCTTGAAAATCGGGGAGCGAGGCGTTAAGAATGACTGTTCACTCTAATGATTGGCATTCTATGGCAAGTCGCTATAGCGACTTGCCTAAACGCCTAACTAGTAAATGATAAAGAAATCCAGAGGTTGCAACCCAGCCTCTGTTTTTCGGTAAAATAGAGGATGTTGCGTATGAAAAAAGTACTTTGTATCATTTATCCTAATTTTTCTCTTTATGAGATAACCGCTTTAACGAGTACTTTAGCTCTGTCTTTTGATATTACGATTGATTATGCCGCTTCAGATCATTCGATAGTGGTCTCTGAGGATGGCTTGCCCTGTCAACCAACCAAAACACTAGATCAAATCTGTATAGAAGAGTATTCTTGTGTGATTTTGCCAGGAATGATCAATATAGGGCCTGCTCTACAGGATGAGAAATTGATTTCGTTTTTGAGGGACCTTGGTGAGCAAGATATCCTAATTGCAGCCATTTCTTCAGCGCCTCTTTTATTAGCGAAAGCAGGTCTGTTGAAGGACACGAAATTTACAGGTGGAATTTGGCAAAACTTCTTTGACTATTTTGAATTTCTTCCACGTGAGAATTTCCAACCCAAACTGGTTGTGCAAGATAAACAAATCATTACGGCTATCGGTTTTGCCCATCAAGAGTTTGCAAGAAAAGTGATTCTAAGGTTAGGGTTGGTAGAGAATACGGACAACTATTTTAAAGAAAAGAACGAGTGTGCAGCAGAGGATTTGATATTTACTCTATCAGAGCAAGAGTTTGATCAAGTGAAGCAAAGTATAGAAAACATCCTCTAAAGATGTACATGAAAATTATAGAAAGGAACAAAGAGTGTTCGGGGAATTGAACCCGAGCTCTGAAGTTTCTTACTCAATAACAATAGAAAGGAACAAAGGTGTTCGCAACCGAACACGGGCTGCGGACGGTGCCAAAAAGATAGTTTTTTCTAGGACGCAAGCGTCCGTCGTCAAAACTCCTATTTTGGCTGTGTCCGTTTGACGCCCTTTGTATCTTGAATTATGAACAATACTGAATTTTATGACCGTTTGGGCGTTTCAAAGAATGCATCTCAAGATGAGATCAAGAAAGCCTATCGGAAATTATCTAAAAAATATCACCCAGATATCAACAAGGAGCCTGGTGCTGAGGAAAAGTACAAGGAAGTTCAAGAAGCTTATGAGACTTTGAGCGACGAACAAAAACGGGCAGCTTATGACCAATACGGTGCTGCAGGGGCCAATGGTGGTTTCGGCGGCTTCGGTGGCGGAGCAGGTGGTTTTGGTGGTTTTGATGGTGCTGGATTTGGTGGCTTTGAAGATATCTTCTCTAGCTTCTTTGGTGGCGGTGCAAGCCGCAATCCTAATGCTCCACGTCAGGGAGATGATCTTCAGTACCGCGTAAACCTCAAGTTTGAAGAAGCCATCTTTGGAACTGAGAAGGAAGTGAAGTACTATCGGGAAGCCAGCTGTCGGACATGTGATGGAACTGGTGCTAAGCCAGGAACAAGTCCAGTAACTTGTGGACGCTGTCATGGTTCTGGGGTTATCAATGTGGATACGCAAACCCCACTTGGGATGATGCGCCGTCAAATCACCTGTGATGTCTGTCATGGACGCGGTAAAGAAATTAAAGATCCTTGTACAACCTGTCATGGGACTGGTCACGAGAAGCAAGCCCACAGTGTCAATGTGAAAATCCCTGCTGGGGTTGAAACAGGTCAACAAATCCGCCTCTCTGGTCAAGGAGAAGCTGGATTTAATGGAGGGCCATACGGAGATCTCTATGTGGTGGTCAACGTTGAGCCGAGCGACAAATTTGAGCGTGATGGATCAACCATCTACTATAAATTGAACTTGAACGTTGTTCAGGCTGCTCTTGGGGATACGGTCCATGTTCCAACGGTTCACGGCGATGTTGACTTGGTCATCCCTGAAGGAACCCAGACAGGTAAGAAATTCCGCCTTCGCGGTAAAGGAGCACCAAGCTTGCGTGGTGGCTCTGTAGGAGATCAATATGTATCTGTAAATGTGGTGACACCTACAGGTCTAAATGACAAGCAAAAAGAAGCCCTTCGTGCATTTGCGGAAGCAAGTGATTTGAAGGTCAACCCAAAGAAAAAAGGCTTCTTTGATAAGGTTAAAGATGCCTTGGATGATTTATAAAATAAAAGAAGATTTGGTTTTTCCAATCTTCTTTTTTTATCAAGAAAAACACCTCCGAAACCAAAGGCTTCAGAGGTGTGGCAAAAGAATCAAATTAAACAAGACCTTGGGCAATCATCGCATTTGCGACATTTTCAAAGGCTGCGATATTAGCACCCGCAAGGTAATCTTTACCAAGACCGTAGGTTTCTGCAGTTGTTTTAGCAGTGTTGAAGATGTTGGTCATGATGTCTTTCAAGCGTCCATCCACTTCTTCACGTGTCCATGAAAGGCGGAGGCTGTTTTGGCTCATTTCAAGAGCAGATACAGCAACCCCACCAGCATTGGCAGCTTTAGCAGGTCCGTAAAGGATGCCGTTTTCTTTGTAGACCTTGATCGCATCAAGGTCGCTAGGCATGTTGGCTCCTTCAGAAACAACTTTTACCCCTTGAGCAACTAAGCGTTTCGCTGCTTCACCGTTGATCTCATTTTGAGTAGCACATGGAAGAGCGATATCATAGTTACCAGCGTAAGACCATACAGATCCTTCGTAGTAAGTAGCAGTTGGTTTTTCTGCAGCATACTCAGTCAAACGAGCACGACGTTTTTCTTTGACGTCTGTAAGAAGGTCGAAGTCAATACCGTTTTCGTCGATCACGTAACCGTTTGAGTCAGATACAGAGATAACAGTTGCACCAAGTTCAGTTGCTTTTTGAAGAGCGTATTGAGCAACGTTACCAGAACCTGAGATCACGACTTTCTTACCAGCAAAGCTGTCGCCGTTGGCCTTGAGCATTTCTTCCGTATAGTAAACCAAACCATAACCAGTTGCTTCTGGACGGATCAAGCTACCACCGAAACCAAGAGGTTTACCAGTCAAGACACCAGCATCAAATTGGCGAAGACGTTTGTATTGTCCGTAAAGGTAACCAATCTCACGTCCACCAACCCCGATATCACCAGCTGGGACATCAAGAGAAGGACCGATGTGTTTTTGCAATTCAGTCATGAAGCTTTGGCAGAAACGCATCACTTCAGCGTCTGTTTTTCCTTTAGGATCGAAGTCAGATCCACCTTTACCACCACCGATAGGAAGGCCAGTCAAGACGTTTTTAAAGATTTGTTCGAAGCCGAGGAATTTCAAAATCCCTTGGTTAACTGTTGGGTGGAAACGAAGTCCGCCTTTATATGGTCCAACAGCTGAGTTGAATTGAACACGGTAACCACGGTTAACTTGAACTTTTCCATCACGGTCAACCCAAGGAACACGGAAGCTAATCACGCGTTCTGGCTCAGTAATGCGAGCCAAAATATTTTCTTCGATGTATTCTGGATGTTTTTCAAATACAGGTTCCAAAGTGCTGAGGAACTCTTCAACAGCTTGAAGGAATTCTGCTTCATGGCCGTTGCGAGCTTTTACGGTTTCGAAAGTGCTTTGGATATATTCTTTTGCAGTTGTCATCATGTTTCTCCTTTTTTCATTGAAACGAATTCCAGCAGGTTAGCGAACTTACTGGTATATGGAGGCACTGCTGAGAGCAATGTCATGTTTTATTACGTCGATAATTATAGCAGACTTTTTTTGACTTGTAAAGAAAAAAGTTGAATTTTCTGAAAATTTTCACAACTGATGGAGGATGGTAAAAAAGATACCTAGCTTGGACTTACTCCGGTTGAAATGATGATACGATTTTTAGCTTTCCTTTGAGCGGAAATCCACTCCTTCTTGAGTAATTTCTTGCTATTTCCGGACGATCCTTGTCCTTTTTTAGTTTTCTAGCCATGAATCCTTTTTTTCGTGCTATAATGGCTGTAAGAATTCATTTCAAGGAGTAGAAGATGGTATCGACAAAGACGCAAATTGCTGGTTTTGAATTTGACAACTGCCTGATGAATGCGGCAGGTGTGGCCTGTATGACCACTGAGGAATTAGAGGAAGTGAAGAACTCCGCTGCTGGGACCTTTGTGACCAAGACAGCAACTTTGGAGTTCCGTGCGGGAAATCCAGAGCCACGCTATCAAGATGTCCCACTGGGCTCGATCAATTCAATGGGCCTTCCTAACCAAGGCTTGGACTATTATTTGAATTACCTATTGGAGTTGCAAGAAACCGATCCTGACCAGACTTTCTTCCTATCTCTCGTCGGTATGTCTCCTGAAGAGACCCATACCATCTTGAAAAAGGTGCAAGAAAGTGATTTTAAAGGTTTGACTGAATTGAACCTTTCCTGCCCCAATGTCCCAGGAAAACCTCAGATCGCCTATGATTTTGAGACGACAGATCGGATCTTGTCAGAGGTCTTTGCCTATTTCTCCAAACCTCTTGGGATCAAGTTGCCACCTTATTTTGATATCGTTCATTTCGACCAAGCTGCAGCGATCTTTAACAAATACCCGCTCAAGTTTGTCAATTGCGTCAATTCGATTGGAAATGGCCTTTACATCGAGGATGAATCCGTTGTGATCCGTCCGAAGAACGGCTTTGGTGGGATTGGTGGCGAATACATCAAACCAACGGCTTTGGCCAATGTCCATGCCTTTTACCAACGGCTGAATCCAGAAATTCAGATTGTAGGGACTGGGGGCGTCTTGACTGGTCGTGATGCCTTTGAACATATCCTTTGTGGCGCGAGTATGGTACAAATCGGAACCACGCTTCATAAAGAAGGAGTGGGGGCTTTTGAACGCATTACTGCGGAGCTCAAAGCCATCATGGAAGAAAAAGGCTACCAAAGTCTAGAAGATTTCCGTGGAAAATTGCACTACATTGACTAATTTTTTGAAAAGAGCTTCCTCGAGTGGAAACTTGGGGAAGTTTTTATAGTTTCTTATCCAGAGAGAACATTCTGTTCCTAGTTTTAGGAATTTTCCATTTTTATAGAGAGAAAAAGGTGTACAATAGAGGTGAAAAGGAAGGTGATTTCGATGGGAGAAAGGGATGTGATTCAAGAGGCAAGAACGACGGTCAGCCTTCTTCAAACAGCCTTTTCTAAAGGATGCACCCCCAGTCCTGATGCCTTTCGATTTAAAGAAAATCTAGATCAGATGTTGAAAGTTTTATTGAAGGCTAGGCAGGTAGACAACCGCCTGTTGATCGAGTTGGAAAAGTTTTATCAGACCGCCAGTCTATTGATTGGTCTGGGTGGGCTAGCATTGAACGAAGAAACCTTTCAAGCTTGGCGAGCTTATGATCACTGGCATTACGAGGTTGTGAAGCCTCAGTTACAGGTCTACGGACCGACGGTGGTTCTTTAGTGTTGAAGGAGTCGCCTAGGAACATCAGATGATTGAGAGGAGGTGTGGGACATGTCTCTCATGCATGATTTTTTCCATCAGTTTTTAGTGTCTCTACGAAATCTTGGTTATTCGCTCTTTTTCTTATTTGAAAAATAAGTGGGAGTGCCTTTATCCCTTTTACTAGTATAGTAGAAGGGATTTTTGATGCAGAATCCTTGAAAATCTGAGGCTCTTAGATTATGATGGAGCTAATAGATGTTAAGAGTTCCTCTTAGGGAATGCAGGAAGCGAGGAAAAAAGATGGCAGAGATTTATCTAGCAGGTGGCTGTTTTTGGGGCTTAGAGGAGTATTTTTCTCGGATCCCCGGTGTAGAAAAGACGACGGTGGGCTATGCCAATGGCCAGGTAGAAACGACCAATTATCAACTGATCAAGGAAACGGATCATGCAGAGACTGTACAAGTTATCTACGATCCAGACAAGATCACTTTACGCGCAATTCTGCTCTACTATTTCCGGGTGATCAATCCCTTGTCCTTTAACAAGCAGGGAAATGATCGAGGCCGCCAATATCGGACCGGTGTCTATTACCTAGACGAGGCGGATCGTCAGGTGATCGCCCAAGTGTTTGCGGAGCAAGAAGAGCAACTGGGGCACAAGATCGCGGTGGAGCTAGAGCCCTTGCGTCACTATATCTTGGCTGAGGACTACCACCAAGACTATCTCAAGAAGAATCCTGGAGGCTATTGCCATATCGATGTGACGGATGCAGCCCAACCCTTGATTGATCCGGCAGCCTATCAGAAGCCAGATCAAGAAACCTTAAAGGCGAAACTGACAGCAGAACAGTACCAAGTCACTCAGGAGAGTGCGACGGAGCGTCCTTTCCACAATGCCTACGATCAGACCTTTGAAGAGGGCATCTATGTGGATATTACGACTGGGGAGCCTCTCTTTTTTGCCAAGGATAAGTTTGCTTCTGGCTGTGGCTGGCCAAGTTTCTCCCGTCCCATTGCCAAAGATGTCGTCCACTATTACCAGGACCATAGCCACGGGATGGAGCGGATCGAAGTTCGTTCCCGCTCAGGTAATGCCCATCTCGGCCATGTCTTCACCGATGGACCAAAAGACCAAGGTGGCCTTCGCTATTGCATCAATTCGGCCTCACTGCGCTTTATTCCAAAAGAGGAAATGGAGCAAGAAGGTTATGGTTATTTATTAAAGGCTTTGAAATAAGAGGACCTTTCTAGTAGATCGAAAAACGGAGTTTATGATGAAAAATAGAAATTTGTGGTTAACAATTTTTTCACTTTCGGCTATGGTAACTCTGATTGGATTAGGATTTACTGCCTATAATCATTTTGTATTCCATCAACCTTTTATGAATCGGACGACAAAAGGGCTGCTTTCGGCCTTTTTCCTAAGTCTTGTCATGGTTGCGATTAGCTTGTCCAAATCAAACGATAAGAAATGATGATCGATCATTTATATGAATTAATCAACTGTGCAGGAGCAGGACGATGAAGCGTTTCTAAACAATGGCGCTTCTGTCCTGCTCTCTTTTTTCTCTTCTTAAAATTTGTGATACAATGAAGAGAAAGCATTTCAATGAATACTAGGTTTGATATGGGTTTAGTGGCTCATTGTATAAACCTGAGATGAGAAAGTTGGAATGTTAGAGAAGTGTGAGAATGTAAAAGGTACCATCAAGATGCTAGGGAGAGGCCTTTGACAAGTGCAAGAGAATTGAATAGGAAGAGAAGATGATGAAGAATTGGAAGGATCTCTTAAAGAGATGGAGCGAGCTTGGGAAAGATATCCTCAGGATGCTCAACGACTGGCTTGATATTGGCTTGGGAAAGGTGACCGCTTTCCGCCTGACCAACGAACAGTTTGTCTATGGTTTGCTGATTACAGTATTTGCGGCAGCAAATCTGGTCTTGTGGGTTCAAAAATGGAATGGTTTTCCCATTACAGCGCTAGAAATGCCGGAAGTCGTTGAAAAGCAAGAAGAAGTTCATCCGGATCAGTTACCGCATACGGCTCGGATCATGGCAAATGGAGATCAACTTTATCATGACTTGATTTATATGAGTGCCGCCAAGGAAGATGGAAGCTATGATTTTTCCGAGAATTATCACTATGCTCAGGAATGGTTAAAGCAAGGGGATCTGGTCTTGGGGGATTTTGAAGGGACCATCAATTCGGATTATGGGCTTTCGGGCTATCCGATTTTCAATGCCCCTGGGGAGGTGGTTACTTCGATTAAGGATGCAGGCTATCAGGTGATGGACCTGGGACATAACCATATCCTCGATTCTGGCTTGGAAGGGCTGTTTTCGACTGCCAAGGCATTTGAAGACGCGGGGATCCAAACGGTTGGTGTCTACCCACATGAGACGAGAGATCAAGCCCCTATCCTGATCAAGGAAGTAAATGGGATCAAGATTGCGATCTTGGCCTATTCCTACGGGTTTAATGGGATGGAATATAATCTAGAACAAGAGGACTATGATAACCGTCTATCGGACCTCGATGAGGAGCGGATGCGTCAAGAAATCCAAAAAGCTGAGATGGAAGCGGACGTAACTATTGTCATGCCTCAGATGGGGATTGAATATGAGTTAGAGCCATCAGAGGAACAAAAGGAGCTATACCATAAGATGATTTCTTGGGGGGCGGATATCGTCTTGGGTGGTCATCCTCATGTCGTCCAGCCTGCTGAGATTGTGGATAAGGATGGGCAACAGAAATTGATCATTTATTCTATGGGGAATTTCCTTTCCAATCAGCGGATGGAAACCATGGAAGGGATAGACAATGCCCAATGGACCGAACGGGGTGTCCTGATGGATATCACCATTGAGAAGGTAGGGCGCAAGACACGGATCAAAACGGCTACAGCTCATCCTACTTGGGTCAACCGGACGCCCAAGGACAGTTATTCTCCTGAAGGCTATGAACTCTATCATTTCCAGACCTATATCTTGGAGGACTGGATTGAAGGCGGCAAGTACCGGGACCAATTGGATGATGAAACAAAGGCGCGTGTCGATACAGCCTACCAGGAAGTGAAGGACCGTGTGAATCTGAATTGGGGTCAATAATGATTGTAATGTTAGAAGTTATCTAAGATTCACAAGAGAAGGAAATAGTATACAGAAAATGGGAACACTATACAATGTACTGGGCGTTCTAATAGGAGGATCCCTTGGGCTCTTAGTTGGAGATCGTCTTTCGAAAGAGGTTCAAGAGTCCTTGTTAAAGGTGACAGGAGTAGCGGTTTTTATCTTGGGTATTGCTGGAGCAGTCCAAGGCCTCCTACGGGTAACCGGGTCTAGCTTGAGCAGTCAAAATAGTATGATGATGATTGCTAGTCTAGTGATTGGGACAATTATTGGAGAATTTTTTAAAATTGAGCAGAGGTTTGATCATTTTGGTCTCTGGCTTAAGAAGGTTACTGGAAGCGACAAGGATGCGCGTTTTGTCGATGCTTTTGTGACAACCTCCTTAACCATTTGTGTGGGGGCTATGGCTGTAGTAGGTTCTTTGCAAGATGGTTTGACAGGTGATTCCTCTACCCTAGTCGCAAAGACTGTGCTGGATCTCATGATCGTCCTTATCCTAACGGCTTCGAAAGGGAAAGGAGCACTCTTTTCTGCTGTCCCTATTTTTCTGATTCAAGGGTCCATAACTGTATTAGCTCGTTTTCTAGCACCTATTCTTACTGATACTGCTTTGGCGAATCTTTCGCTAGTAGGCTCCGTCCTGATTTTGTGTGTGGGGATTAATCTGACTTGGGGGAAACAAATCAGAGTGGCCAACATGCTTCCAGCTATTGTGGTAGCAATTCTATGCGCTTTTCTGAATATCTAAAAAAGCACTTATAAGTTGTCGGTTAGACAGCTTATAAGTGCTTTTTGTTTGGCTTAAAGACAAGCTTTTCGGTATTGGCTTGGAGTGACCTGATAGTATTTCTTGAACTGACGATTAAAGTTTGAGAGGTTGTTGAAGCCGGATTGGCTCGCGATATCAATGATTGCCTGATCGGAATGCTGGAGGAGATGGGCCGCTTTTTTCAGTCGATATTGAATGATGTACTCCATGCAAGAGATCCCTAATTGTTTCTTAAAGAAATTCATGAAGTGGGTCGGGCTAAAATGGCACAGCTCTGCCAAATGCTCGATCATGAGCTCCTCTTGGTAATGGTTCGAAATATGGTCGAGGACCAAACGGATTTTTTCTTCTCTCCGGTAAGCGTCCGTTGAGAACTTCTTCTCGACGATATAGTTGTGAGAGAAGAGGAGATAGAGGAGTTCATTGAGCTGGGATTTAAGTCGGAGTTCATAGTAGGGGCCTTGTTCTCTTCCGTTTGCCATACAGGTTAAGAGGCTCTGTTTGATTTCTTCGTAACCGGGTGATTGGGCTTGAATGCGTCGGACGAATTCAAAATCCCCATTGTGGAGGGGTTGTAAATATTTTAGAGTGGCGATATTTTTATGGGTAATCCCAATCAGGTCCAGATTAAAATGCAGGACATCCATAGTATGAGAAGAACTCTGGATGGGGTGGATGGAGTGAAGGGCATTGGGGCGGATCAAAATAATATCACCAGGCTGACTATTAAAATATTCATAGTCGATATGGAACTGAGCAGTCCCTTCATTGACATAAATAATCTCAATATCGGTGTGCCAGTGAAATAAGATATCTGGCTGTCCATTTTGGGTTCTAATTTGTCTGATTGAAAAAGGGAAATCGCTGTTGGTAAAGGATGTTTGGCGGTATAAGGTCTTTGTGTTCATGCCTACCTCTTAGATCTTTTTCGGGAGTAGCAGACGTTTTTACCAGGTGTGTGAAAGGGTCTGCTAGTTACTCATACAGGGAAAATCTACTATCTATATTATAATAAAATTGGACCAAAAATTAAAGAGGATTCGGTGGAATTTCTTAAATTTTAAGGAAGGAGGAGAGGGGCGATTTATGGGAGAGAAGGCTCCAAAATGATGAGGGAATGGTGTATAATAGGGGAAAGATGGAAAGAGGTGGCGGTATGCTACAAATGATTGCGACAGATATGGATGGCACTCTGATGGACGAGCAAGGAGAAGTAGATCATGGGCGTTTGAGTCGCATCTTGGATCAGCTAGACCAAAGAGGGATTCCCTTTGTCATTGCGACAGGGAACGGCTATAGCCGTATGGCTCATGTATTGGGAGACTTGAAAGATCGCGTCACCTTGGTGCTGGCCAATGGGGCACGGATATTAGAGAAGGGAAAGCTCATCCGAGAGTGTAGCTGGCCAGAAGAGTTGGTGCAGGAGGTCTTGCAGTATCTAGAAGGCCGAGAAGAAGAACTCCACCTGGTCGTTAGTAGCTTATCGGGAGGCTATGCCAAGAAAGGAACAGAGTTTCCTCTTTTAGAGCAATTGATGACGCCGGAGTTAGCAGCTGCTTTTTACAAACGGATGCGCTTTGTGGATGATTTGACCCATGAACATGGCGAGCAAGTTTTGAAGCTAAGTGTCGTCACTGAGACTGAAAAAGTCGAAGCCTTTGTGCAAGAGTTACGAGAAAAGTTTGGAAAGCGCCTGCTTCCTGCAGCTAGTGGCTATGGGGCCATTGATATTCTGCAACCGGGTGTCAATAAGGCTACAGCCATTCAATTCTTAGAAGAACGCTGGGGCGTAGATGGTGGGCATCTGATGGCATTTGGCGATAGCCAAAACGATGTCGAGATGCTTGAGTTATCGACCTATTCCTATGCAATGGAAAATGCGGATCCCCATGCGCGACAAGCAGCCCGCTATACGGCGCCTTCTCATCAGAATCAGGGGGTCTACGAAGTCATCGAAGCTTACTTGGATGGAAGGCTCAGCTTCGACTAGGAGCCTATCCTGCCTTGCACAGTTTCTACTATAAGAATCGAAAGGAGCCTTTATGGCTGTACAATTATTGGAGACCTGGCTGTTGAAAGAACAGGCAAAAATACAGAAGAATTACCGAGAACTGAATCACAATCCTTTGAGGGAACCCGATATTCTTTTTATAGGAGACTCTATCGTCGAATACTATCCCCTTCAAGAGTTGCTGTTGACGGATCAGTATATGGTGAACCGGGGGATTAGAGGCTACAAGACAGATCTCTTAAGAGAGCATCTAGATGCCCATATTTTCGGTCAAGCAGTGGACAAGGTCTTTTTGCTGATTGGAACTAATGACATTGGTAAGGAAATGCCCCTGTCGGAAACCATTGAAAACATGAGCATCATCCTGCAGGAGATGGTGCGGCTTTTGCCCTTGGCGCAAATCAAACTCGTTTCGGTTCTTCCTGTGAATGAGGGAGAGCCCTACAAGGGGACAGTTTATATCCGGACCAATCAGAAGATTCAGACCTTGAACCAGGCCTACCACGAATTGGCCCAAGGGATGATAAATGTTGAATTTATCAATGTTTTTGACCATTTGCTTGGAGAAGATGGTCAGCTCAAGCTGGCTTATACAACAGATGGTCTTCATTTAACAATTGAAGGATACAGGATCTTGAGTAAGGCTCTTCAAAGAGAAATCTAACCCATCCTAGCAAGGAAAATGATTTTCCAGCTAGGATTTTTTATGCCTTCTATAAAACAGTTTGGGAAAACACTCTATTTTGTACTAATTCTACAACGAGCAAAAACCTTATCCTTATGCGGTTTATGACTTCTGTTATAAAATAGTTCGCGGAAACAGAACAGATTTTTGCTTTGTGTTATGTAATAGTTCCAGGCATTCAGTGAGCATATTCTTATACAAGGACAATAAAACGTGATAAATTGATATAGTAAAGTTATTTGAAACGTTTTCACTCTTTGTCGAATTCAGTTCAAAGACTGACAATTATTTTTATTGAAGGAGAGTTATCATTATGACTCAAGGGAAAATTACTGCATCTGCAGCAATGCTCAACGTATTGAAAACATGGGGCGTAGACACGATCTACGGTATCCCATCAGGAACACTCAGCTCACTCATGGACGCTTTGGCTGAAGACAAAGATATCCGTTTCTTGCAAGTTCGCCACGAAGAAACTGGTGCTCTTGCAGCGGTTATGCAAGCTAAATTTGGCGGATCTATCGGTGTTGCAGTTGGTTCAGGTGGTCCAGGTGCGACTCACTTGATCAACGGTGTTTACGATGCAGCTATGGATAACACTCCATTCCTTGCTATCCTTGGATCACGTCCAGTTAACGAATTGAACATGGATGCCTTCCAAGAATTGAACCAAAACCCAATGTACAACGGTATCGCTGTTTACAACAAACGTGTAGCTTATGCAGAGCAATTGCCAAAAGTGATTGACGAAGCTTGCCGTGCTGCCGTTTCTAAAAAAGGTCCAGCTGTCGTTGAAATTCCAGTAAACTTTGGTTTCCAAGAAATCGACGAAAACTCATACTACGGTTCAGGTTCATACGAGCGTTCATTCATCGCTCCTGCTTTGAACGAAGTTGAAATCGATAAAGCTGTTGAAATCTTGAACAATGCTGAACGCCCAGTGATCTATGCTGGTTACGGTGGTGTTAAAGCTGGTGAAGTGATCACTGAATTGTCACGTAAAATCAAAGCACCAATCATCACAACTGGTAAAAACTTTGAAGCTTTCGAATGGAACTACGAAGGTTTGACAGGTTCTGCTTACCGTGTTGGTTGGAAACCAGCCAACGAAGTAGTCTTCGAAGCAGACACAGTTCTTTTCCTTGGTTCAAACTTCCCATTTGCTGAAGTTTACGAAGCATTCAAGAATACTGAAAAATTCATCCAAGTCGATATCGATCCTTACAAACTTGGTAAACGTCATGCCCTAGACGCTTCAATCCTTGGTGATGCAGGTCAAGCAGCGAAAGCAATCCTTGACAAAGTGAATCCAGTTGAATCTACTCCATGGTGGCGTGCAAACGTTAAGAATAACCAAAACTGGCGTGATTACATGAACAAACTCGAAGGTAAAACTGAGGGTGAATTGCAATTGTATCAAGTTTACAATGCAATCAACAAACATGCTGATCAAGACGCTATCTATTCAATCGACGTAGGTGACACTACTCAAACATCTACTCGTCACCTTCACATGACACCTAAGAACATGTGGCGTACATCTCCACTCTTTGCGACAATGGGTATTGCCCTTCCTGGTGGTATCGCTGCTAAGAAAGACAATCCAGATCGCCAAGTATGGAACATCATGGGTGACGGTGCATTCAACATGTGCTACCCAGACGTTATCACAAACGTTCAATACGACCTTCCAGTTATCAACGTTGTCTTCTCAAATGGTAAATATGCCTTCATCAAGGACAAATACGAAGACACAAACAAACACTTGTTTGGTTGTGACTTCCCTAATGCTGACTATGCGAAAATCGCTGAAGCTCAAGGAGCTATTGGATTTACAGTTGACCGTATCGAAGACATCGACGCAGTCGTTGCTGAAGCTGTTAAATTGAACAAAGAAGGTAAAACTGTTGTTATCGATGCTCACATCACTCCACATCGTCCACTTCCAGTAGAAGTACTTGAGTTGGATCCAAAACAACACTCAGAAGAAGCTATTAAAGCCTTCAAAGAAAAATACGAAGCTGAAGAGCTTGTACCATTCCGCCTCTTCTTGGAAGAAGAAGGTTTGCAATCACGCGCAATCAAATAATTCCTCTTGTGGAAAATCAAAAGTAAACATTGTAGATTTTATGCTTTGATTTTCTTAGAGAGAAACTTAAAAGATCGGAGTCATCCGGTCTTTTTCTGGAGGATAGTAAATGAATTTAAATCAATTAGATATCATCGTTTCAAATGTTCTTCAAGTATGTGCTGACTTGGAGCGTATTTTTGATAAAAAAGCCGATTATGTTGACGACAGTTTTGCTCAGTTTACGATTGGCAGTCACTGTCTCATGTTGTCCCAAAATCATTTGATTCCTTTGGAACATTTTCAGTCAGGAATCATTCTTCATGTCGAGGTTGAGGATGTAGACCAGAACTACAAACGGTTGAAAGAACTTGGTATCCAGGTTTTAAACGGCCCAGTTGTAACCGATTGGGGAACCGAAAGCTTGCTAGTTGAAGGCCCTGCTAGTCTAGTGATTGATTTTTATCGTATGAAATAGGAGGCGTGGTCATTTAACGTCAACCTTAGCTATTCTTAAAATAGAATTTGAGAAAATGAACTATAGAAAAGATCGGAGCCATCCGGTCTTTTCTATTAAAGACAAAATCTTCTTTGAAACTTTCCTTAGGTGAGTACGGACGTTAGGTGAAATTATCCAGTGGATGATTTCAGCAATCCAGGAAGTTCCATGACTAAATCAAGATACTAAGGGCGTCTTCGGATAAAGTCAAAATAGGAAGTTTGACGCAGAATCTTTTGATTCTAGGAAAGCTTATCTTTTTGACACAATCCGCAGCCCGTGTTCAATTAGTTTTGAACCTAAAGTTTCAAAACTCCCGCGTGCTAGAAACAATCGTGTTTCAAGCACTTTTCTCACGGCGGAAAGTTTCAGTAGATGATTGAATAATTCTAACGAATAAAATTTTTCTATATTTAACAGAATTTATTAGATTTAAGAAATCCAAATATTATATTTGGCAAAAGAGTATGCATTTTAACAGATCGGATTCGTCCGATCTGTTTTCTTGTATGAGTGTGGTAGATACCTTAGAATAGTATCAGTTTTTCCTAGGATGCTGTAAGATTTTTGAGTTAGAGAAGGGTATAATAGAACTATCAAATCAAGTGAGGTAGAGAGATGACCGATAAACTTCAATTTCCAGATGGTTTTCTTTGGGGTGGGGCGACGGCTGCTAACCAGTGTGAGGGAGCTTATAATGAAGATGGCCGTGGCTTGGCCAATGTGGATGTGGTACCGATTGGTCCTGATCGTCACGCCATTATTACGGGTCAGAAAAAGATGTTTGACTTTGAAGAGGGCTATTTTTATCCGGCTAAAGATGGCATTGATATGTACCATCGCTACAAGGAAGACATTGCGCTCTTTGGGGAAATGGGCTTTAAAACCTATCGCTTGTCCATTGCCTGGTCTCGGATTTTCCCGCAAGGAGATGAACTGGAGCCAAACGAAGCAGGTCTACAGTTCTATGAAGACCTCTTTAAGGAATGTCACAAGTATGGCATTGAACCTTTGGTGACCATTACTCACTTTGACTGTCCCATGCATTTGATTACCGAGTATGGAGGTTGGCGTAGTCGCAAGATGTTAGAATATTACGAACGTCTCTGCCGGACCCTCTTCACTCGCTACAAGGGCTTGGTCAAATACTGGCTGACCTTCAATGAGATCAATATGATCCTCCATGCGCCTTTTATGGGAGCGGGTCTCTGCTTTGAAGAAGGGGAGAATGAGGAGCAAGTCAAATACCAGGCGGCTCACCATGAGTTGGTCGCTTCAGCCATTGCCACCAAGCTAGCCCATGAGATTGATCCTAACAATAAGGTCGGCTGTATGCTGGCAGCTGGGCAAAACTATCCGCATACCTGTGCTCCGCGAGATGTCTGGGCTGGTCTAGAAGAAGACCGCAAGAACTATTTCTTTATCGATGTGCAGGCGCGTGGGGAATACCCAAACTATGCTAAGAAAGAGTGGGAGCGTCAGGGAATTACGGTTGAGATGACTGAGCAGGACCTTCAATTATTGAAAGAGCATACGGTGGACTTTATTTCCTTCTCCTACTATGCTAGTCGGGTCGCTTCAGGGGATCCAGCTGAAAGGGAGAAAACAGCGGGCAATATCTTTGCCTCTCTGAAGAACCCCTACCTAGAAAGCTCGGAATGGGGTTGGCAGATTGACCCTCTTGGTCTCCGCATTACCCTAAATACCATCTGGGATCGTTATCAAAAGCCCATGTTTATCGTGGAAAATGGATTAGGGGCAGTCGATACGCCTAATGAAGCAGGGGAGATTGAGGATGATTACCGGATTGACTACCTGGCTGCCCATGTCAAGGCCATGCGAGATGCTATCAACGAAGACGGCGTCGTCCTTTGGGGCTATACGACTTGGGGCTGTATTGACCTGGTCTCTGCCGGGACTGGAGAAATGAAGAAGCGCTATGGCTTTATCTATGTCGATCGGGACAACGAAGGCAAGGGAACCCTAGCCCGCTCACGTAAGAAATCCTTCTATTGGTACAAAGAAGTCATTGCGACCAATGGGGCTTCTGTTGAGTAGGCATTAAATTAATTGGATTTTCTTTTAATTTAATTGTTTTATAGAAATTATTTTTAACTGTGTTCTTTTGAAACTATAAATTTACTGGTATTGATCGAAACGAATAAGTGGTAATTTCACATAAAAAAACAAACAAAGGCGTTATATGTGGTTTTGTTGTACAAAAAAATATTTTTTTGTTATAATCAGGTGAAAAAATCACGCGAGGTTTGCAAATGTTATTGAATTTTCGATTTAAAAACTTTTTGTCATTTAGAGAATTAACTGAGTTTTCTATGATTCCAAGTCAGGTAAGAAGTTTAAAACACCATTTAAAAAAAGTAAATGAAGAAATATCAGTTTTGAATTTTGCATCTATATATGGGGCGAATGCTGCAGGTAAGTCTAATTTTATTAAAGCACTTCAATTTTCTCAAACTTTAATTGTTAGTTCGGAAGAAAGGATCAGAAAAAGTGTAGTTAAGGAAAGTTATTATAAAGGAGAAATTTTATTTAAAGAAAAAAATTCTGATTTCGAATTTGATCTCATAATTGGAGAAGAAATTTTTACATATGGTTTTTCGATAAATTTATTTAATTTTGAGATAAAAAATGAGTGGTTATATAAGAGAGTTAATAATGAAGATATAAAACTATATGAAATAGATCACAGTAAAGAAATAAAAATCGATGATATATGTTTAGAAAATTTGGAAATAAACGAAAATGATAGAGAAAGATTTAAAGTTTATATATCTGATGCAAATAAATCAAGCTCATTATTTTTACAATATATTAATGCAGTTGAGAGAAAAGTTGATTATAGTATAGAGCTATATAGGGTCTATGAATGGTTCTCAAATTCTATGGAAGTTATTTCAACATACGATGGTGCAAAAGGAAGTGAGGATGCCTTTTTAAATGAAGAAGATACAGAAAAATTGGCGGAATTTTTAAAAGATTTTGGGACTGGAATTGAAAGAATTGAAAGACAGGTAATAAGTAAACAAGATATTGATGATATAAATAGAAAATCAATAGATTCTTTAGCAGATCGGTTAATTGATATTAATAAGCAAGATGAGTCTGAAATTGCTGCTGGTATGATTCAGACAAATGAAAATATATATTTTTTCTCTATTGATGATAATGATGAATTAGTGATAGAACGTATTTATTTTATCCACGAAGGAACAAGTTTAAAATTTCCCCTTAGAGCGGAATCTGATGGAACAAGACGATTAATCGAAATGTATGGCGTTTTGAATACCGTAAAAGATAAAGTATATATTATAGATGAGATTGACAGGAGTTTTCATCCGAATTTAACTTATGAATTTATAAAAAGAGCACTAAGTAATAGTAAAATACAATTAATTATTACAACACATGAAGACAGATTGCTGGATTTAAAACTTTTAAGAAGGGATGAGATATGGTTTGTAGATAAGCTTAAAAACGAATCTCGATTATATTCATTGGAAGATTATAAAGTTAGATTTGATAAAGATATTATGAAAGACTATTTGTCAGGTAAATATGGCAGTATCCCTACATTTAATAATCTTTTTGAATAGGTGAGGGATGAATATGTTACGTGAAAAGAATAAAGTTTTTAAGCGCTTGGATAATATTCCAGAAGTAAAAACAAGACAGCTAATCGGTAAGGGAGGTTTCTGTGAAGTATATCAAATCTCAAACGATATAGTAGAGAAAGTCTTAATGGGATCAGGCGAAGAAAATATTGAAAGATTCAAAAGAGAAATAAGTTATATAGAAAGAGTCAATCATCCAAATATTATAAATATCATAGATAAAAGGATAGATAACGGAAACAGAAGATATTCTTACACTATGAAGCGATATTCATACAATTATGAGCAATATCTTTCTCTAGTTAATGATTCAGACGGTTTTCCATTAGAGGTACTTGAAAATATTTTTGATGCAATAGTATATTTACATGAGGAAGGAATTATACACAGAGATTTAAAACCTAGTAATATTTTGATTAATGTAGACCCTTTTGAAGTTGTTGTTGCTGATTTTGGGCTTGGGAAGTCAATGAAAGAAAAATCAAATTTAACACAGATTGGTTTAGGGATGGGATCAGCCAATTATTCGGCCCCAGAATTACTCATGGGTAAGGGAGGAATAGATTTTAGAGTAGATATATATAGTCTAGGAAAAATTCTTGACTTCACTATTCAAAAATTACAAATTGATTGTCCACAAGAAATTAAGCAAGTTGTTGAGAAATCAACTGAATATAGACCTGGAATGAGATATTCTTCTGTCATTGAATTGAAAAACATATTCTTTCAAGTTGAGATGATTCACAGTCATAAAGCAACGATTGATATAGTAATAAGTTATTTAACCGAACATATAGATGTTAGTCCAGAATTATTTGACAATTTATTCAATAACATTATTCGCCCAACTATACAAAAGGCTGAGGATAGAGAATTTGAAATTGAATTTAAAAAAATCTTATCGTCACCACAAATTGTGAATCATTTTTTGACTAATTTTTCAAAGGAATTTGAGGACTATTTGATTTATTATTGTGATTTGGTTCAAGGTTTACCTAGATTTGATGAGGAGGCTAATTTCATAGTGAGTTGCCTCTATCAATTAATTGAAGAACCAGGAGCGGATGAAGTGCTATTGAGTACTGTGTGGAAAACTCTAATTCAATTAGCATTCATATCATATACTAATCATGGTTCTTATGATATTTCGTCATTGATAAAAATAGAGTTGAGTAAGATATTGAATAGTCGAGCTAGCTTTAAAAAACAACTGTTGGATGAGTTATCAACTAAAGATGACCTGAACAATTTTTATGAAGATAAATTAAAAATGAGTGAAAAATAGAATATAGTTAAATAATAAATTCTCTTGCTTTTGTCTTACTTTGAATTTACTATCACTCTCTATTTATCGTGGAAAATGGATTAGGAGCAGTGGATACACCAAATGAAGCGGGGGAAATCGAGGATGCTTACCGGATTGACTACCTAGCTGCCCACATCAAGGCCATGCGAGATGCCATTAACGAAGATGGTGTTGTCCTTTGGGGCTATACGACTTGGGGATGTATTGACCTGGTCTCTGCCGGGACTGGAGAAATGAAGAAACGCTACGGCTTTATCTATGTCGATCGGGACAACGAAGGTAAGGGAAGCTTGGCCCGCTCACGTAAGAAATCCTTCTATTGGTACAAAGAAGTCATTGCGTCCAATGGAGCTTCTGTTGAATAAAAGTTTTCGGTCCTTGCTGGCCGACTCTCTCCTATAAACTAAAAAGCTTAGAATCCCAACCACAAGCTGGGGTCCTAAGCTTTTTGTATGTAGTTAAACCAAGTCATTATGGATTTACTGGTCGTAGTCTAAGACATTGTTCTCGATGACAAACTTAGATTCAGCGGAAATGTTGGCTTCTCCTAGTTGCAACTGCGAACTTCCATCTGGCTTCATGATGTGCCACTGGCCGTCCTTGTGGGCAAAAATAGCCTGAAATGTGACGTTATCACTCTTGTCTCGAATGGGTAGAACAAATGCTTGATCTGTATTTTCTAAGAGAATCTCTTCTTTTTTTTCAAAGTTATAGATATAAAATTGTCCAGTTCTTTGTCCCAAACCATGAAGTTCGTCGACCTTTTGCCAATTTTCAAAATTTTTCTGAACTAGGGATTCATTAAAAACCTTGTTGAAGGTTTCGTTGCGTTTCTTCGTTTCTTCCTCGTCTAGTGTTTTCTGAAACTCTGCAACCTTTTTAGTCGTTTGGATGGTTTGCTTTTGTTGCTCTCTAATTTGGTGTCGGTGGATGACTCGCATCATTTTTCCAGCAACGCCCAGGATAACGAGAATGGATACAAGGCTGATTTTAGTTTTGGCATTTTTTTTCATAGATGATTCTCCCTATTCTGTCATTGGTCCTATTATACCCTTTGAAAGAAAGGATAGTCAAGTTCATCCTGTGATGACCTAACATGCAGATCTACCTGGGTACTATAGAATTTTCTCATATTTTCATTGACGAAGGAGCTTTTATTTGATAGGCTAGGGGAATAGAAATGATTTGGAGTTCAAAGGAAAAAGGAGCGAGGCAAGTGGCACGGATTTTATTAATCGAGGATAATAATGATATCCAAGAAATTTTATGCAGTCTCTTAAGTGAAGACTATGAGGTCCTTCAGGCTTTTTCAGGTACAGAAGGGCTGCGGCTCTTCCAGCAAGAAGCTATTGATTTGGTCCTTCTGGATATCATGCTTCCTGGGAAAAATGGCGATCAGGTCCTGGAGGAGATCCGTTTGCAGAGTCAAGCGCCGGTCATCATGATGACCGCTCTTGGGGATAAACACCTCATTAGCCAGTACCTCCTTGCCGGTGCCAATGATTATATTGTCAAGCCCTTTAATCTGGACGAAGTGGCGGCTCGGGTGACGGTGCAGCTGCGAAATCAACCGACGGTAGCACAGGAAGCTCAAGCGTCGCAAAAGCTCTCCTTTAAAAATCTGATCCTGAATCCAGAAACCTTTGAACTGGAGTCTGGCGAACAGACGCTTCGCTTGGGCAAAAAAGAATTTCAAATTTTTGAGACCTTGCTAGCACATCCAAAGAAGATTTTCACCAAGGAAGAATTGTATGAGGCGGTCTGGGAAGAAGTTTATCTGCCTGGAGACAATACCCTTAATGCCCAATTGAGTAATCTCCGGAAGAAAATTGCCCAGCTTGATCCTAACGAGGATTACATTGAAACCGTCTGGGGCTTGGGTGTTCGCTTGAAAGGAGACAAGTAATGTGGGGATTGGTTCTAATTCTAGTCGTCCTTGTCCTTCTCTTGGGACTGGGCTACCTTCGCCTACTCTCTGCTCTCAAAGATTTGCAGGAGCAGATTCAAAATAAGCTCCAAAATGGGAGTGGGGTGCGGTTAACGTCACGTGTTTCAAAAAAAGAAATGGTCGCCTTGACCAAGCAGGTCAGTGATCTCTTTGAACAGATCGAGCGGACCAATCGGATTGCCTTTCAAGAGAAAAAGACCTTGGATATAGCTATCAGTAATATTGCTCATGATATCAGGACGCCTTTGACCATTGCATCGGGATATACCCAACAAATCATCAAGGGTGGGACGCAGGAAGAGGAGAAGCTGAAGAAAATTGCTTCCAATCTTCAAGTCGTCTCAAAACGCCTGGAATCTCTCTTGGAATACAGACGCTTGATGGAGGGAGCCATTCAGCCTCGGCTTTCAGATGTTAATCTCAGCCAAGTCCTGACCCAGCAGTTGTTCCAGTATTATGATAGCTTGTCTGAGGCGGGGATTGCCTTAGAAGTGGAGATAGAGGAGCATCTTCATTATGCTACGGATCCGGAGCTTTGGGAGCGCCTCCTGCAAAATATGCTCAGCAATGTCCTCAAACATGGAAAGGAGCAGGCGCGTTTGACCTTGATTTCGGACGCGGACACGATTCGGGTAGAGCTGCGCAATATTGTGCAACTACCGATCCAACATTTAGACCAACTGGCTAGTCGATTCTACTCTGAAAATCTGTCGGATACAGAAGAGTCTTCTGGCTTGGGTCTCTACATTATTCAAAATTTTGTAGAGATCTTAGGGGGCGACTTGCAACTGGCAACAGAGGCAGATTGGTTTGTTTTGACCATTACACTAAGAAAAAAGGCTTGAGCACCGCTCAAGCCTTTTTGTTATAAATCTTTGTGTTTGAAAGTAGCTAGTCCCAAGAATCCGAAAACAAGGATGAAACCAAGGGCGATCGAGAGAGTGTTGTTCGTTGCTGTGGTGCTTTGGACCATGGAATATTGGAATTCCAAGTTTAGATAGTGGAGAATATCAATATCTTTAAAGAAAAGCGCAGGAAGGCTTAAGAGGATATTTCCAATGAAGTAGCCAACGAAGGCTAGGGTGATGGATTGGCTAGCGTAAAGAAGGAAGGAAATGATGCTGACCCAAGCCAGGGTGGAAAGGAACTGAATCAGCACGGTCAGTCCAAAATGAGCAAGGAAGTGCTCTGGCATGGTTCCAAGTCCATTGTAGAGGGTCGCGATTAAGAAGACGAGACCATAAGAAACAAGAAATTGGAAGAGGGCAATGGTCAGGACAACGGCGCTTTTGGCAAAGTAGTAGCTGGTGCGCGAAACCCCATAGGCCAGATTATTCTTGTATAAGTTTTGCGTTAAGTCTGTTCCTAGAACCAAGGTGATGACAATAATGGTAAAGAGGATAGTCACACTGATGCTGGAAGAGTAGTTGGTCAAGGCTTTAAAGCCCGTCCAAACTTCGGTTGCTTGGGGTAATTTGGATTCCGTATTGACGCCGACGTGGCCGGTAGCTCCAAAGATGACTCCAGACAGGATGTTGAGAACGAGAATGGCTTCTGTAATCCAAAAACCTTTTGAGCGAAAAAGTCTGTAAAAATCTGCTTGAATGGTATGCAACATGATAAATCTCCTAAATGAAATATGTGGGATAAGTAATGCAAGACGGTGGGTTGACTAGTCTACCAAGTCCGTAAAGAATTTTTCCAGATCTTGGCGAGCATAGTAGATTTCATCCACGTCAATATCCTCTTGAACGAGCGCTTTGACAATGACTTTAATATCGTGAGTCTGTCCAAAGATATGGATTTCTCCATCCTTATCGATGACCTTGATACGGTGATGGAGCTGATCCTGGATCAGTTGACTGGCAAGAGCTAGTTGGCTAGTTTTGAGGATGATGTAATCTTCTCCTTGTTCTTCGAATTCAGCCTTGCTAATTTCTTTGATCAGGCGTCCTTGGTCGACAATGCCAAAGCGATTGGCAACCAGATAAAGTTCGGAGAGGATGTGACTGGAAATGAGGATGGTCATGCCGAGTTCATCGTTGAGGCGCTTGATCATCTGACGGAATTCCTTGATTCCGACAGGATCGAGACCATTGATGGGTTCGTCCAAAATGAGGAAGTCGGGCTTGGCAATGAGCGCAATCGCAATTCCCAACCGTTGTTTCATCCCGAGTGAAAAATCGCGGAATTTCTTCTTACCCGTATTATTCAGGCCGACATAGTTCAAGGTTTCTTTGATGACCTGGTCGGGATTGGGGATATGGCGTGCCTTGCAATAGTAGATTAGGTTTTGATAAGCGGTCATATGCTTGTGAGCCACAGGACTTTCAATGACAGATCCGACCCGTTTCAGGGCTTGTGTCCACTGAGAGCGATTCGTGGAAGCGAAGAGGGAGACGCTTCCATCAGTTTCTTGAATCAGCTGGGTGATGACCTTGATGAGGGTGGTTTTCCCTGCCCCGTTTTTACCGATGAGGCCGTAGACGTCGCCTTTGCGAATGGTGAGATTCACATCATTTAAGGCGTATTGTTGACCGAACTTTTTACTCAAATGGGAAATTTCTAATACTTTTTCCATGGTTTTCTCCTTCGTCCAAATGACTAGTTGTTTTCTTTACACTCTTAGTATACAGCTTGCTTTTCAAATAACTATCAAGCAATTCTAAAATATTTCTAAAAAAATGACTAACCTTTTAAAAGTTAGCCGTGACTTTAAGAATAAGTTTTCTTAGAGGCTTTCCTTAGGTGAGTACGGACGTCAGCGAACTTCGAAGAAGTTCCATGACTTAGTTTTGGACCTAAGGTTCCAAAACTCCCGAGTGCCTGAAACAATTGTGTTTCAGGCACTTTTCTCACGGCGGAAAGCCTCTAGATATTCATGCATAACTTAAAAATATAAACATTTCTTGATTTTTTAAGTTATGTAACATGAAAAAATACGTTATCTACATTAAGAGGAACTGTTTTTTAAGCTAGCCTCTTCATTTTTAAATTCACCAACAAACTCCTTGATGGCTTCTGCAAGTTCATGGGGTTTCTGAGTATTGAGTAGATGGCCCCCGTCTGCGATTTCTAGATAGTGACCTTTAGGCAGGAGATTGGCCAACTTTTTAGAAGAAGCCTGATTGGCCCCATCCTTGCTGCCGCAAATCACTAAGCTAGGAAGAGGGCAAGTTTTAGCGGTATCGGTTAGATTGAGGCTTTTTAATTCGGTAAAGCTTTGCAACATGTGCTGTTTATTGGCCCCCTGCTTTTCAAAGACATGTTTGGGAATCAGACGAAAAAGGAGAATTTGGAGCCTATAGAGGAGATTGGTGTTGAGTTTGTATTGCGTCCCTGAAAGCACCAAGCCCTTGAGTTGTGGCAAGTCTCGGCTGGAGAGATCGAGAGCGAGAACGCCTCCCAGTGAGAGTCCAACCAGAATAAAGGGCTCGCTTTCTTGCTGGAGGTGCTCCGTCAATCTTTCTTTGGCCTCTTGGTAGCTTTCGCTTGGATGGGAGAAAATAGCGAAAGATTCAGATTGCAAGGGGGAAAGTGCATCTTGGACCCCTTGCCAAGAGTGAGCATCCTGGCCTAGGCCATGTATAAAAATAAGTTTCATTCTGATTCCTCTCTAGTGAAATCGAGTGGATAGAGGCCACGCAGGGCATTACAGGCATAGACTTGGTCAGCGACTCCTAAATCCTTCAGCGTTAACAGTTTTTCTTCTACTTGTCCAGTTTCTAAGAGATGGCGGCGGTAAATCCCGTCGAGGATAGGGAGGTGAGCTGGTGGGGTATAGAGATTACCTTTGATTTCAAGGATGAGATTGCCAATTGTCGTTTCTAACAAGCTGCCATCAGGAAGATAGAAGATCTGCTCGTGATCTTTAGCTACTAGATGGGCTCGCTGGCTAGTCTTAAAATAAGTAAATGGCTTTGCTAAATCAAGCTTTTGCTCGGTCAGTTGAGCCTGCAGATAGCTAGCTGGCAAGTCCTTCAGTTCGGTGATAGCCAGCTGGAAGGACCCGTTTTTTTGCAAGGCAATCCGACAACGATAGTCAAGGTTGGAATCACAACGAGCAAGCTCTTCTTGAAGTTCTTTCAGGAGTTTTGGCTCATCATAAGGGTAGGCAAAGTAGCGGCTGGCCTCTCTCAAACGGGTCAGGTGTTGCTCCAGGAAGGTCAGTTTTCCTTGGTGGATGCGGCCGGTCGTCAGGAGCTCAAAGCGAGGCTCTTGTCGGTAGAGGACTGCTGATTTTTGCTTGGTCTCTCGGTATTCACTTTCCCATTTGCTGTCCCAAGTGATGCCTCCACCTACGCCATAGATGGCTTGATGCCCTTGCATTTGGAGGGTTCGGATGGCCACATTAAAAATTCGTTTACCTTTTGGAAGAAGGATACCGATCGTTCCACAGTAGACGCCACGAGGAGCAACCTCTGTCTGTTGAATAATTTCCATAGTAGAAATCTTCGGTGCCCCTGTGATAGAACCACAAGGAAAGAGGGCCTGGAAGGTTTGGACTAGGTCGACTTCGGGGCGCAAGCGACTTTCAATGGTCGAGGTCATCTGCCAAACAGTAGAGTATTGCTCAACCTGGCAGAGACGGGTCACCTGCTCACTTCCAATTTCCGAAATCCGGTTCATGTCATTGCGGAGGAGATCGACAATCATCATGTTTTCTGCTCGATTTTTGGGATCAGCTTCTAGCCAAGCAGCCTCTTGAAGATCTGTTTGGTTGGTAAGCCCACGACGAGTCGTCCCCTTCATAGGGCGCGTGGTCAGTAGCCTGTCATCTTGTTTAAAAAAGAGCTCAGGACTAATAGAGAGGATGGACACATCATCGTGCTGAATGAAGGCATTGTAATGGGCCCTCTGTTCTACCACCAAGCGATTGTAGATGGCCAAAGGGTCAGCTTTTAGCTCTTGAGAAAGCTGGACAGTGTAGTTGACCTGATAGGTATCCCCTTGGCGGATGTGGTGCTGGATGGTCTCGATGGCTTTTTGATAAGCAGGCGCCTCTACCTCTTCCTGCCAATTGGCTGGAAGATCCACTGCCTCGTAGTCCTCTGGGAAAGGAAGGGTTTCTACTTTTTCGTGGATGGTGAAATAGAGGAGATACTCTCCCATGAGAGGTGCTGGGTGGACGGCTAATTTTTTCTCAAAAGCAGGAGCGGCTTCATAGCTGACATAGCCTACGGCATAAAAACCAGCTTCCTGATAGGCTTCCACCTCTCTCAGAAGAGTCTCTACTTGGTCAAGGTCTCTTGTTTTTAATTCCTTTAGCGGCTTGGTGAAAAGCTGTCGCAATCCAAGCTCTTTAAAATCAATAATTGTTTGTTTGTGCATGCTTTGAGTATATCAAAAATAGAGGAAAAAAGGTAGATAAGGAGGCAAGGATTCCTTGCTTGGTCCTCTCTTTCATGCTAAAATAACCATAGAATCTGCATTTGGCGAAGGAGTAGGACCATGAAAAAGAATTCCCTCTATAACACTTCCAGTATTAGTCTTTTTCAATACCTCTTTGCGATTGCAGTGATTTTGGTGCATAGTGGTCGCTTAACTTCCTATGAGCCAGTGCATTTTGGCCTTAAGAGTATCCTTGGACGGCTAGCGGTGCCATTTTTTATCGTCTGTGCCAGCTTTTTCCTCAAGCCATCACTAAGAGATGCAAGGAAAATGAAGGCCTACCTGGTCAAAATCGTAAAAACCTATTTATTTTGGAGTTGTGTCTATCTTCCCTATGCCTGGGTCTTTTTTTCTAGTCTCCATCTCCCTGTCTATCTCTTTCCAGCAGGCGTTCTGATTGCTCTGCTCTATCTGGGAATGTGTTACCAACTCTGGTATATCCCTGCCTTTTTGCTGGGCCTGTTTTTGGTCAATCAATTGGTCAAACGCTTAGGTATGGTTTGGACGGGGGTGATCACCTTTCTTCTTTACTGCTGGGGCTTGATCGAGACCTATTCAGCTTATCTGGACACCACGAGTCTTCTCGAGGGTTACCAGCTCTACAGCAATTTATTTTTTACAGCTCGAAATGGTCTCTTTTACACGCCCATTTTTATCTTTATGGGTTACTATCTCTATGATCATTTTCATGCACAAACCTTTAGGGTTCACCGTTGGGAAAAGCTATCTCTCGCCTTTGGCTTGTTCTGTATGGAAGGCATCATCATTTTTCAACATGAAGGAATCGATAAGAACTTTTTCTTATTTCTTCCTATTGTGACGGTCTATTTGGTTAATGCTTGTCTGCGATCGTCCTTTTTGAAAAGCTATGATTTGCAGTACTTAAAGCAGATGAGCATGGCGCTTTATTTTTCGCATCCGATTTTTATCGAATGGGCTCGCTATGGCTTTAGCAATGTCCCGCTTTCTTATCCAGACAGGGGCAAGTTGATTTTTGTGACGGCCTTGTTGGGAAGTCATCTCTTTGGATTGGCCATGCTCTCTTATCACTCTTGGCAAAAAGAAAGGAAGAATCGAAGTCTTGAACAGAAGCTGGGACAAAAGTCCTAGCCACTCAATTGTCTTTGGATTGTCGAGCAAGACGCAGTGGTTGAGTGGGCTGTAAAAGCTGATTTCATCAGCTTTTACAGCCCTACTCAACTGTGCGGAGGTGGGACGACGAAATCGAATTCTAACGAATTACCGATTTCTGTCCCACTCTCTTTTTTATCTTAAGGAAGACTGATAAAACAGCTGAGAGTTGAAATTCCTTTCGAGTTTGGTTATGATGAAAGGGATTACAAGTGAAATCAAAAAGGAGAAGGGCATGAAGAAAAAATGGTGGCATGATGCCGTGATTTATCAAATCTATCCCAAGAGTTTTTTAGACAGCAATGGAGATGGAATCGGTGACCTCAAGGGGATCATCAGTAAGCTGGATTATTTGGAGAAGTTAGGTATTACGGCCATTTGGCTGTCTCCTGTCTACCAAAGCCCTATGGATGATAATGGCTACGATATATCTGATTATGAGGATATTGCTTCCATCTTTGGCACCATGGAAGATATGGAAACATTGATTGCGGAGGGGCAAAAGCGCGGTATTAAGATGATCATGGATTTGGTGGTCAACCATACGTCTGATGAGCATGCCTGGTTCATCGAGGCCAAGGAAAATCCAAACAGTCCAGAGAGGGACTACTATATTTGGAGGGACCAACCCAATGATCTTCTCTCTACCTTCAGTGGGTCAGCTTGGGAATTTGATCCGGCTTCCCAGCAGTATTATTTGCACTTCTTTAGTAAGAAGCAACCGGACCTGAATTGGGAAAATGAGACCCTTCGGCAGAAGATTTATGACATGATGAACTTTTGGATCGGCAAGGGGATCGGTGGTTTTCGAATGGATGTCATCGACATGATTGGGAAAATTCCTGATCAGAAGATCGTAGCCAATGGTCCCATGCTCCACCCTTATCTGAAAGAAATGAATCGAGCGACTTTCGGGGATAAGGATTTGTTAACGGTCGGGGAGACCTGGGGAGCGACACCTGAGATTGCCAAGCAATACTCTGGTCCTGATAATGAGGAATTGTCAATGGTCTTTCAATTTGAGCACATCGGGCTTCTCTTCCAAGAGGGTCAGCCCAAATGGCACTATGCGAAGAAGCTTAATGTTCCTAAGTTGAAAGAAATCTTTAACAAGTGGCAGACGGAGCTGGGCATGGACGAAGGCTGGAACTCTCTCTTTTGGAACAACCATGACCTCCCTCGGATTGTTTCTGCCTGGGGAGATGACCAAGCCTATCGGGTGAAGTCCGCTAAGGCCCTAGCCATTCTTCTTCATTTGATGAGAGGAACGCCTTATATCTACCAGGGGGAAGAGATTGGCATGACCAACTATCCTTTTAAGAGCCTAGACGAAATCGAAGATATTGAATCTATTAACTACGCCGAGGAAAGCCTCGAAAAGGGAGTGGAGCTAGACACCATTATGGACCAGATCCGACATATTGGCCGGGACAATGCTCGAACCCCTATGCAGTGGTCCAAGCAACCACAGGCTGGTTTTACAACTGGTCACCCTTGGCTAGCTGTCAATCCAAACTATCAGGAAATCAATGTAGAAGTGGCTTTGGCTGATCCCTCATCCATTTTCTATACCTACCAACAATTGGTTGCCCTCCGTAAGGAGCAAGATTGGTTGATCTCTGCAGACTTTGAGCTACTGGATACAACTGACCAGGTCTTTGCCTACCAACGAGTAGATGGGAATCAACGCTATTTGATTGTGGTCAATTTGTCTAGTCAAGTCCAGAGCTTTGAACTGGAGCAAGACTATCAGGAGGTTCTCATTAGCAATACCAATGTAGAGCAGGTCAAACAGACAAAAGTATTGGAACCTTGGGATGCTTTTTGTGTGCAACTAACTTGAGCATAAGTTCCTACAAAAAAGAAGCGGATAGCTTCTTTTTTTGTTTTAGAGGGGACGAGGACTGTCCAATGGGAGGGGGGCTCAGTCTATCTGGTAGAAGCCTTATAGTTATTTTTTATAAGGTCTATTAGTTCTGGTCAATGGCAAGTGGCGGAAACCCTTGATCTATAAGGTTATAGCTTCTGGCTATACCATAAACCATTGAAAAGCAATTATACAGAAGGGGCTTCTTCTGATAAGATAGACTCAACTTGAATTTTTGGAGGACAAAACATGTCAACTACAATCATCGGATTCCCTCGTTTGGGTGAATTCCGCGAACTAAAATTTACAACTGAGAAATATTTTAGAAACGAAATTACAGCTGAAGATTTGTTGGATGCTGCAAAAGAATTGCGTGCCAAACACTGGAACATTGTCAAAGAAAAAGGCATTACTGAAATCCCATCAAATGACTTTTCACATTATGACAACTTCCTAGATGCTGCTTTCCTCTTCAACGTGGTTCCTGCATCTGTTCAAAACTTGGACTTGTCTGACCTTGAACGCTACTTTGCTTTGGCGCGTGGTTACCAAGGAGAGAAAGGGGATGTGCGTGCTCTTCCAATGAAGAAATGGTTCAACACCAACTACCACTACATCGTTCCAAAATTTGAAAAAACAACAGAAGTCAAATTGGCTGGTCACAAGATTTTTGATGAGTACCAAGAAGCCAAAGAATTGGGTCTTGACACTCGTCCAGTTGTGGTTGGACCATTCACTTTCCTTCAATTATCAGACTTCGAAGAAGGCGTGAAGGCAGAAGACTTCGTTGATAGCTTAGTGGCTGCTTACCAAGATGTTTTTGCTAAATTGGCTGAGCTTGGTGCAACTCGTATCCAACTGGATGAAGCAGCTCTTGTCAAAGATTTATCAGCTGAAGAAAAAGCGCTCTTCTTGAACCTCTACAACAAACTCTTGGCTGACAAGAAAGGTCTTGAGGTTCTGATCCAAACTTACTTTGGTGATGTTCGTGATGTCTACAATGACCTTGTGAACTTGCCAGTAGATGCGATCGGTTTGGACTTTGTGGAAGGGAAGAAAACTCTTGAACTCGTGAAAGGTGGCTTCCCAGCTGACAAGACTCTTTATGCAGGGATTGTCAATGGTAAGAACATCTGGCGCAACAACTACGAAGCAAGCTTGGAAATCTTGAAACAAGTACCAGCTGAAAACATTGTTTTGACAACTTCTTGCTCACTGCTTCATGTGCCATTTACAACTGCCAATGAAGACTTTGAACCAGCTATCTTGAACCACTTTGCTTTTGCAGTTGAAAAATTGGAAGAACTTCGTGACTTGGATGCTATCCGCAATGGTCAAGGTGAAGAAGCTCTTGCAGCAAACAAAGAACTCTTTGCGACTGAACGTGTCGGAGCAAATGCGGAACTTCGTGCACGTATTGCTGTATTGACAGAAGCAGACTACACTCGTTTGCCAGCCTTTGCAGAACGTGAAGCTATCCAAGAAGATGCCTTCAAACTTCCAGCCCTTCCAACAACAACCATCGGATCCTTCCCTCAAACGAAAGAAGTTCGTGCGAAACGTTTGGCCTTCCGTAAGGGTGAATTGTCACAAGAAGAATACGATGCCTTCCTTGCTGAGACTATCGACGAATGGATCAAATGGCAAGAAGAAGTTGGATTTGACGTGCTTGTACACGGTGAATTCGAGCGTAACGACATGGTTGAGTACTTCGGTCAAAACTTGTCAGGTTACCTCTTCTCTAAGAATGGTTGGGTACAATCATATGGTATGCGTGGGGTTAAACCACCAATCATCTGGGGTGATGTGACTCGTCTCAACCCTATCACTGTGAAATGGTCTAGCTACGCACAAAGTCGTACGGACAAACCTGTTAAAGGTATGTTGACTGGACCTGTTACAATTCTTAACTGGTCATTCCCACGTGAAGACATCTCTATCAAGGATTCTACTCTTCAAATCGCTCTTGCGATCAAGGATGAAGTTCTTGACCTTGAAGCTGCAGGCGTGAAGATTATCCAAATCGACGAGGCTGCTCTTCGTGAGAAATTGCCACTCCGTCGTAGTGACTGGTACGAAGACTACCTTGACTGGGCTATTCCAGCCTTCCGCTTAGTACACTCAACCGTAGCACCAGACACACAAATCCACACGCACATGTGTTACTCAGAATTTACAGATATCATCCCAGCGATCGACAACATGGATGCAGACGTCATCTCATTTGAGGCAAGCCGTTCAAACCTTGAAATCTTGGACGAACTCAAAGCGAAAAACTTCCAAACAGAAGTTGGACCTGGGGTTTACGATATCCACTCACCTCGTGTGCCTAACGAAGGCGAAATCGATCACACCATCGAAGCTATCCTTGCCAAAGTACCAAGCAGAAAAGTTTGGATCAACCCTGACTGTGGTTTGAAAACACGTGGAATTAAAGAAACAAAAGAAAGCTTGATCCGTCTTGTAGAAGCGGCAAAAGCTGCTCGTAAAGCGCTATAAAGCAAGTAGAAATTCCTAAGCTTGCTCGATAGCAAAAAAAGAATTGCTCAATCAAGAAAGGAATACATTTGATGACTAAGCAAACACCGTCGCTCTCCTTTGAGGTTTTCCCTCCAAATCCTGAAGTAGGCAATGCCAAGCTCTTACGTGCCTTGGAAAATATGCAGGAATTAGCTCCACACTTTATCAGTGTGACAGCTAGCAATAATAAATACAATATCAAAGAGACGACGGTTGCTTTAGCCAATCATATTCAGAATGAATTGTCTATTCCGACCATTGCCCACTTACCTGCCATTTATCTAAGCAAGGAAAAAGTAGCAGATACCCTTCATGAATTAGATCAAGTAGGGGTTCATCGGATTTTGGCCCTTCGTGGTGATATTATTCCTGGTATTGAGCCTTTAAAAGACTTTCGTTATGCAACGGACTTGATTGAATTTATTAAAACAGAAGCTCCTCACTTTGATGTGATCGGTGCTTGTTACCCAGAAGGTCACCCAGATTCGCCAAACCAAATTTCAGATATTCAAAATCTGAAAAAGAAAGTGGATGCTGGATGTTCGAGCCTAGTGACTCAGCTTTTCTTTGACAATGAGCGTTTCTACGATTTTCAAGATAAGTGTACCTTGGCGGGAATTGATGTTCCCATTCATGCAGGGGTGATGCCAATTCTTAACAGAAACCAGGCCCTTCGCTTGTTGAAGACTTGTGAAAATGTTCATATCCCACGGAAATTCAAAGCCATTCTGGATAAGTATGAACATGATCCAAAATCTCTTCGTGCGGCTGGTTTAGCCTATGCGGTGGATCAAATCGTTGATTTGGTCACACAAGATGTTGCCGGTGTCCATCTCTACACCATGAACAATGAAGATGTAGCCTATCATGTCCACCATGCAACAAAAGCCTTATTTGAACACCAACCAAATTTGGAAGTGATTTAATCAACAGTCTAAGCAGGAATTGTAGAGATTGAGAAAAATTTTTCTCAGTCTCTTTTTTACTTGGGCCAATCGCTTGCTAAAAGACAACTTTTTTTTTATAGTATTAATATGAAGATTTTGGAGGCGCTTGCAATGAAGAGAGAACTCACGTTGAAGTTATTTGGACCCCCTAAGGTTGTTTTCCAACAGAAAGACATCCGTTTTTCCTTCTCGAAGATGGAGGCTTTATTTTATTACTTAGCTGTATCGGGTGAGGTCAACCGTGATGAAATTGCGGGCATTCTCTGGGGGGACAAGGAAAACCAAGTCGCTCGGAAAAATCTACGGAATACTGTTTACCAAGCTAATAAAATCTTTGAAGGAGATGTCATTGTTTCTCCAAGTAGGAGTAGCTTGGCCCTTAATTCTGAGCTGAATCTTTCTTTGGATGTCCAGCTTTTTGAAAGGGATCCGATAAGCAATTTACATCTTTATCAGGGAGATTTTCTGGAAGGCTTCTACGTCAAGGATGATGAGGACTTTGACCAGTGGGCTTCCCGTAAACGGAGCGCTTATAAGCAACTCTATATTGAAAGCTGTTATCAAAAGATTGACAAAGAGGGGCTGGGAGACCCTGGTATAGAGTCCTTACTCCACCATTTAGTAGAGCTGGATGAATTTGAAGAAAAGAACTACCAGCTCTTGATGGAGTATTATAGAGTTCATCACCAGCTGGGGAAATTTTTTGAGACCTATTACAAGCTGGTGGATTTATTGGATCGTGAGCTGAATGTTCGTCCTAGTCGAGTGATAGAAGAACTGTATCATTCTGTTTTGGAAGCTAAGCGAACCCATAAACAGAGCAATCGTGTGAATGTCCGAGAACTCCCTTTCTTTGGTCGCAAACAAGAACTGTCCCAACTGGAAGAATACCTATCCTTAGTAGAGAAGGGGGAAGCGGTTGGCCCTCTCTTGGTCATGGGGCAATCTGGAACAGGCAAAAAACGTTTATTGCGTCAATTGGTCTTGCTGTCCAATCGTAGTTTTAGCTTTGTCAAGCTGGAAGGCAAAGTCGGCAGTCGCCAAGAAGAAGGAGGGATCTGGGACGACCTCAAAGCTTCCCTAGAGAAAGTGAGTGGGGGCTTGGAAGCTCCTCCTCTAGGAAAAGCGGACAATCTCCCTGCTGTCCGGAAGCACCTTCAAAGACTCAGCCAAGAAAAACCTCTCCTGATTCTGCTTGAAAATGCTCAGTGGATGGATGCGGCCTCATTCAATAAAGTAAAGCAATTGGAGGAGAAAAGTAGCGGGGAAAGATGGCAACTGATTGTTACAGCTGAGGGGCCTTTGCCGGAATTCTTGGTCACCTTCTTTGGGAGTTTAAAAGTCGAGAGACGGTTGTCCCAGCTAGAGTTGACCAATTTTGATCCGAGTGAAAGTCGATCACTCTTACAAGGGCAACTGGGGCAGATAGAACCAGCCCTGATCGAGCAAATGATGGAGTGGAGTGAAGGTAGTCCCTTCTTGTTGTCCAGCTATATAGAAGAGTGGAAAGAGAAGGAAAGTTTAGAGCCCTTACCTGATATTATTCAAGCCTATCTGTCTCAAGAGCTGGGTGACTTGAGCAGTGAAGAGGAGTCCCTTCTTCATTATTTGTCTTGTTTTCATAAGCCGATATCCATGTCTATCTTGGCCGATTTGACAGCTACAGATCTTTCTGTTTTAACTGCATTATTAGATCCTTTAGCTCAAAGAGGAATCATCTCAATAGTGGAGGAGGGGGAGGATCTCTTGGTCCAATTTTGCAAGCAATTGGTAGCCATGTATTTCTACCAACTCCTGTCACCAGCCAGACGGCGTCTCTTCCATCAACAAATCGCGCAAAAACTGGAAGAAACCTTAGAAGATTCGACAGACCTGCTCTTCTATAAGGAAATAGCTTACCAATACAAGCAGTCCCAAAATCTCTTGTGTTCCCTATCCTTTGAGCTAACCTACTTGGAAGAAATCCTCCAGCTAGAACATGAACTATTCCCAATATACTCCAAGGGAGAAGAAGGGGGAGTATCAGATGGTGAAAATAGCCATTTGGATATTTTTGGGGAACTCTCTCGTCTTCGTCGAGAACTGGATCAGCTTTTTTCACGACACCAAAAAGATAGAGACTACAAGTATTTGCAACTGCGCTACTTGTATTTAGAGGGGCGCTACTTCATTCGAAGTGGTGAGTACCAAAAGGGGATTCATGATATTCAAAAGGTCATCTCCTATGCGCGGGAACTCAAACGGCTCGACTTTCTTTTAGAAGGGTACCGGCAAATCATTTATTATTGCATTCAAACAGAAAATATTTCTGAAATGGCCTATTACACAGATTTGGCTTTAGAAGATGCGATTCAGGCCAACAACCATGAAGCGATTGCGATTCAGTTACGTTTGAAGGGTTTGTACCATTTGATGGTAGGGGATGAGGAGCAGGCAACCCGCCACCTCTATCGCTCCATTGATTGCTTTAGTCTGACCAATAGCATGCAGGCCAAGTATGCCATTCAAATTGCAGCATCTTTAGCCTACCTGGCTGAAATAGAGCAAGTGAGAGGGCATTTTCAAGTAGCTGTCACCCATTTGGAAGAGGTCCTACGCTTGGTGGGAGATCAATCTGTTGATTCAGTCCGAGTGGTGTTTGAAATTGATCTTGGGATTGCCTACTATTGGAAGGGAGATTTGGTCCAAGCCCGCTTCTATTTTGACAGGGCTCAAAAGGTTTTGTCCGGCGTTCGCTTCCCTTGGAAGGAAGAATTGCTCGAATTTTATCAAGCCTTAATCGCCTGTCATTTTGGCGAGCAAGAGAAGGTGGCAACTTATCTGGCTCGTAAAGAAGGAACCATGAAGCAAACGACGAATGCGCGAGACAAGGGGATGGTTTGTTATCTCTTGGCTTTCCTATCGGCCCAGAAGGAGCAAGGAGAGCAACTGGTTCCTGCTTTGAGCTCTTTCTTGAAAGAAGATAAGGGCTACTACAAGAAACTGGCAGAGCAACATCTGACTCCGTATAGAGACCGTCCCTTCCTCAAGAGATTAAAAGTCCTCTAGTATAGCTCATCAAGTGTCACGAAGGAAGAATAAAAAAAGGCTTATCAACACCCAAGGGATGGATGTTGATAAGCCTTTTGTATGTTAGAGAGGTTTTGCATCTTATTTTTGTTGGGACAAGATTTGGGTCAAGTAAAAGATAAAGGTTGCAGCCAGGTTGGAGGTGTGGTTGTCAATATCATGAGGAGGGGAAACTTCCACAATATCAAATCCAATCAGTTTGCCGCTAGCAGCAATGTGTTGGAGCAACATTAGGGCTAGTTTTGGATCCACACCAAGTGACTGGATGGCACTGACGCCAGGGGCAGAACCAACGGCAAAGCAGTCCATATCGATAGAGAGGTAGACCGCTGTCTGTTTTTCTAAGAATTGATCAATCCGATCAAGAATGGCCTGGTGGCTCATCCGGAAGAGATCTTGTCCTGTTAAGAAATCAATGCTTGGTGTTTTTGCCACATAGTTGAATAGGAACAGGTTGTTGCTGTGTTCCTGGATGCCCAAAATCAAGTAAGGGAAATCTTTGCTCTCTTCTTTTGCGTGGTCTGCCATTTGGCGAAATCCTGTTCCAGAGTTGGGACCAGTTTGGTCGTAAGGACGCAGGTCAAAGTGAGCATCTAGGTTTATGACAGCCAATTGTTCATCTGGTTGCAAGGAGGATTTGAGGCCCAGGTAGTGACCATAAGCCGTTTCGTGCCCTCCACCGAGGACGATTGGTTGAATATTTAGCTCCAACATCCGTTTGACAGTTAGAGAGAGGCTCTCTTGCAAATCTTCAAGAGAACGATTGGGGCCATCGATATTTCCGACATCAAAAACTGTGACGTTGGTGCCCCAGTGCCAAGGAAGTTTGGCGAGCTGGGTGCGAATAGCATTAGGACTTTCGACAGCACCGACGCGACCGTTATTGATATAGACTCCTTTATCGCTTTTAAAACCAAGGATTCCAAAGGTGACTTCTTCAAAAGGAGTCAAGGTTTCATCATTCAAATCCAAAAACTTCGTCAGCATTCCCCATTTGGCTGTATAAGGATTGTCTTCAATACTGCCTTGGTAATAACTGTAAGTCGTTGGGTAATAATCTCTAAGCACGTTACATGCCTCCGTTTGTTGGTATTTGGCTAGAATTGGAAAGGCTGAGAAATTTTCTCAGCCTTTTTCTGCTGTATCCTTACTGTATCAGTATTGAATGCTTAAGTCAACTGCTTTTTCGATGGTTGCTAAGAATTCTTCACTTTCGACAACAGCAGATGCTTTATTGAGTTCTTCGAAGATTTCGATGTCCTTGTCAAATTCAATGAAGGCCACCTTGCTGCGAATCATGTCATAGGCTGGTTTTGTACCTTTACCAAGTTCATGATTTTCTGGTTTGAGATCCAAGGCTTGGCAGGCTGCCATAATTTCAGTAGCAACGATGCGGCGTGAATTCTTAAGGATTTCTGCTGCTTTACGAGCTGCTGTAGTTCCCATGCTGACGAAGTCTTCTTGGTTTTCACAAGATGGGATAGAGTCAACGCTGGCTGGGTGAGACAAGATTTTGTTTTCAGATGCAAGAGAAGCACAAGCATACTGCGTAATCATGAAGCCTGAGTTGAGGCCAGGGTGTTTGACCAAGAAGGATGGCAATTTACTAAGCTGGCTGTTGACCAAGCGTTCCACCCGACGTTCAGATACGTTTCCGATCTCAGAAAGGGCAATACCCAAGAAGTCAAATGGTTGTGCCATTGGTTCACCGTGGAAGTTACCTCCGGAGATGACGTGTCCTTCCTTGGTGATGATTGGGTTATCTGTCACAGAGTTGATTTCGATTTCAACTTTTGTTTTTACATAAGCAATAGAGTCTTTGCTGGCTCCATGGATTTGAGGAATACAACGGAGTGTATAAGGATCTTGTACCCGTTGTTGGGTCGCAACAGTTGTGTTTTTGCTTCCTTCAAGGAGGTTACGGATATTACGAGCGGTTGCCAATTGTCCACTTTGAGGACGGATAGTATGAAGGTCTTCTTCAAATGGGCTGGTAATACCATTGTGGACTTCCATTGAAAGAGCACCGGCAATGTCAGACAGTTTGAGCAATTGGATACCATCATAAGTCGCAAGAGCGCCGATACCGGTTAGGACAGTCGTACCATTGATCAAAGCAAGCCCTTCTTTGGCAGCCAATTGGATCTTTTCAATACCAGCTTGGTCGAGAGCTTCTTGACCGCTCAAGAGTTGACCTTTGTAGTAGGCGTGTCCAAGTCCCAACATTGGGAGCACCATATGAGAAAGGGGGGCAAGGTCTCCGGAAGCTCCGAGTGATCCTTTTTCTGGAATATAAGGAGTCACTCCTTTGTTAAGCAATTCTAATAGTTTTTCAACAGTTGACAGACGAATGCCAGAATAGCCTTTTAAGAGCGAGTTGATCCGGATGAGCATGATAGCACGAACGGCATCTTCTGGAAGTGGATCACCAAAACCAGATGCGTGGGTACGAATCAAGTTTTCTTGCAGTTGGACAGTATCTTCTGGAGAAATGCTGACATTACAGAGAGAGCCAAATCCAGTGGTCACACCATAGACAACACGTTTTTCACGGACGATATCATCAACAATTTTACGAGATGCGATAACAGCTTCTTTGGCTGCTTCGTCTAACTCACATTGGGCACCGTGCCGAGCGACGGCGATGACCTCTTCCAGTGTTAAGCTGTTACCATCTAAATGAATCAATTGAGTCATATAAAACCTCCGATTATGAATTGTTCTGTAGAAGTAGATTTGTTTACTTCGGTTTGAATACCAAACGTGAGCCCATTGTCTATGATTCTTAGAAGGATTGAAAGAAGTCTTAGAGAAAAGAGCTCAGGTTTGATATTCGTGGCTTCTTAGATGGGCTAGGGAGCAAAGGAATGCTTTGCTCCTCCTAAGTTCCCATCTAATGTGTAAATAGAATTGGTGAGGACTGTTTTATTTTTTAGCTAGTTTGTCACCGTGGAAAACAAAGTAAAGTCCACTAGCGATTACTAGACCGATAGCTCCCCATACAAAGTTCATTAGATTATCCCCTGCAATCATCAAGATACTGATGACAACAGCCAAAATTGGGATAACTGGACCGAATGGCACTCGGAAGGTAACCTTTTTCTCTGGGTACATTTTTCTGAGTTTGAGCGCTGCCAAAGCAGTCGGAATATATTGGAAGAAACGGAAAACAACACTGAAAGTTGCTAAGGATTCGAAAGATCCAGATAACAAGAGTAAGAATGCAAAGAAACCGGAAATGATAATGGCAATGACAGGAGCATTCTTGGAGTTTGTTTTTCCAAGTTCTGCTGGCAAGAGTTTTTCGTCTGCTAGGGCCGCCCCGAAACGAGGAACCATAATGGATTCACCGATGTTGAGACCGGCGATTGAAATGAGAGCACCATAGGAGACAAGAGGGGCACCGATAGGGCCAATCATTTTAACAAATGCGTCTTGTACTGGTGCCTCGGTTCCCATAATGCCTCCACCAAGCATAGCGATTGTTCCAGCGATGATCAACATGTAGAGAACTGAGACGATACTGATGGATCCCAAGATAGCACGAGGAACGTTCTTTTCAGGGTTACGCATTTCCCCTGCAACGATGGACATGGTTTCGAATCCGATAAATCCATAGAAGATGTAAACAGCGGTACTCGAAATTGCACTAAAGAGATTTGATCCACTTTCCAATTGAAGGAAAGGTGTGAAGTTGCCCTTGCTTACTCCACCAGGAATAAAGAAGATGGCGAAGAGTGAGAAGAGGACAATTGGGATTAATTTTGCAACAGTAGCTGTCAGTGTGAACATTTTCGATGTTTTCAGACCGGCGATGTTCATAAGACTCAAGAGAACCAACATAACGATACTAATCTGTAGGTTGTAGCCTTCGAATGCTGGGAAGGTAATGATGAAGATCTTAGCAAAACCAGCTAGCATAGCAGCCCAAGCGATAACGGTAACGGCCCATCCGAGGATCCCGACGTTAAAGCCGACAAAGTCTCCGAAAGCTGCTTTTGAGTATTGCATGGCTCCACCGTTTTTATCAAAGTAGCCAGCCGTTTCAGCCAGACAGGCTGATAGTAGCATGACAAGAATAGCTACTCCAAACATGACGGCCAGGGAAGCTGGTCCGAGGCCAGAATATATCTTTTTGGGCAAGAGGAAGATACCAGACCCAATCACGGCATTGATACCGTATAGAGTGGCACCGCTAAAGCTGAATTTCGCTTTTTCTTGTTCCTCAATCGACTGTTTATGTGCTCCGTTCATAATGTCTCTCCTTTAAAACATTATCTTAGCGCAGTCCAGATAGCAATCGGTTGCTTCCCAGACTGAAGGGGTGAAAACGTGATTGTCATCTCTTGAAGAGGAGATGCTTGTTCGATAAACAGGAGCTCGTGAGTTTTGAGGGAGTAAAGTTGTCCCTTTTTCCATTCAAGTGTTAGTGGACAGAGAGCATAGATCCATTGATAGCGACTCTGGCTCGTGACACTTTCATTTGGGGATATAGCACTCATATGCCCCTGATAAGAAGGTTTATAGATTAGATTAAAATCTTGACAGGTCCCTTGGCTAGATACGGGATCTCCCCCGTCAAAGAAGTAGCTTTGAAATGGCTTCAAAACAACTTCTTTATGTTGATGGGTGAGTGTAATCGATGAAGTCAGAGGCATCAAGATTCGGTGGTAGCCAGTGAGATCAGTAAAATCACTTTTTTCAACCTCCACCGTTGCAGTAGAGAGGCGAAAGTCAAAGGTCCGATCTGGATAACTTCCCTCTTTTGGAGAGAGGAAGAGTTGGGTGGTTTGACCACCAGACCAAGTAGAAATCTGATAATCTGCGGGGGTGAGATGAAGGATAGTCACCATAGGACCTCCTCTTTCTTAAAAGAGACCAGTAATATTGCCTTGGGCGTCGATATCAATCTTTTCACTGGCTGGAACTTTTGGTAGGCCAGGCATGGTCATGATCGTTCCTGTGAGCGCAACGATAAAGCCAGCTCCTGCTGCCACCTTAAGGTTGCTGATTTTGACAGTGAAATCTTTCGGTGCTCCGATCTTCTTGGCATCATCCGAGAAGGAATATTGCGTTTTGGCCATACAGATTGGGTAGTTGGAGAAACCAAGTGCTTCCAATTCTTTTAGTTCGCGTTTGGCCGCGGGTGTTAAGCTGATGCCTTTACCACCATAGACTTTTGTGACGATCTTGGTCAATTTTGTTTCAATGCTGTCTTCTTCGTCATAGACATAAGAGAAGTGGTTTTCTTCTTGAGCTAGTTGAATGACTTTTTCAGCTAGGTCACGGCCGCCAGCTCCACCATGTGCCCAGACATCAGAGATGACCACGTCTACATTGCGTTTCTTACAAGATTCATAGACAGCTTGTAGCTCAGCCTCTGTATCCAGCGGGAATTTGTTGATGGCAACGACCACAGGTAGACCGTAGACTTCTTGGATGTTGGCCAAGTGTTTGTCCAGGTTTGGCAGACCATCGATCACGGCTTGGACATTTTCAGTAGCCAAGTCCGCTTTGGCGACACCACCATGCATCTTGAGAGCACGGATGGTCGCGACGAGGACAACGGCAGCAGGTTTGAGTCCGGCCATGCGGCATTTGATGTCGATGAATTTTTCAGCACCGAGGTCTGCTCCAAAACCAGCTTCTGTCACGACATAGTCTGCATATTTGAGGGCTAGTTTGGTAGCCAGCACACTGTTACAGCCATGAGCGATATTGGCAAATGGTCCGCCGTGGATGATAGCCGGAGTATGCTCCAAGGTTTGTACCAAGTTTGGATGGATGGCATCTTTGAGAACAGCTGCCATGGCACCTCCAGCCTTGAGGTCTTTGGCTGTCACTGGTTGTCCCTGGTAGTTGTACCCAATAATGATGCGATCGAGGCGTTCTTTGAGGTCAAGGATATTTTCTGAGAGACAGAGAATAGCCATGATTTCAGACGCCACCGTGATGTCAAAGCCATCTTCACGAGGAACTCCGTTTGTCTTTCCTTGAAGGCCGTCTACAATATGGCGGAGTTGCCGGTCGTTCATGTCGACCACCCGTTTCCAGGTGATGCGACGAGAATCGATGCCCAACTCATTGCCATGATGGATGTGGTTGTCAATCAAGGCTGCAAGTAAGTTGTTGGCAATCCCAATGGCATGGAAGTCTCCGGTAAAGTGAAGGTTGATATCTTCCATTGGAACCACTTGAGCGTACCCACCACCGGCAGCACCACCCTTGATCCCAAAGACAGGGCCAAGTGAAGGTTCGCGGAGGGCAATGACCGCTTTCTCACCGATAGCAGAGAGGGCATCCACTAGTCCAACAGAGGTGGTTGTCTTTCCTTCTCCAGCAGGTGTCGGAGAGATGGCTGTCACGAGGATTAGCTTTCCATCTTCCTTGTCCTTTAGTTGTTCCAGTTGGTTGCTATCGATTTTTGCCTTGTATTTTCCGTAGAGCGAAATGTCGTCTTCAGTCAATCCAAGTTCAGCAGCGATTTCCATGATGGGCTTCATTTGGACAGAATTGGCAATTTCAATATCCGATAAAACCATAGAATCCCTTCTTTCTTTGTAGGTATTAAAGTTATAACGTTAATTGGTAGGTTTAAGATAGGCTTTCTAAAATGCTTTGGTAAATGTTATCTGCAAGCTCAGAGCCTGTTTGGAGGAGTTCGAGTCCCTTGCTATGGTATTCTTGGACGAAGTCTTGGTCCTTGATTCCTGAAATGTTGATCAGGACATTGAGCCAAGCCCCCTGAAGTCCAGCCTTGAGATTGAGAGCAGCCACTCCTAGGTCACTCGCCGCATTGGTGTTGGACTTACCAACAGCTTCTTTTGTTGTTTCAAGCGCCTCAACGATGAGCTCCATCATAGAGAAAGGAGATACTGTCGCATGTTTCAAAGCTTTTTGCATGGCTTCACGACGAGCGACTTTCTCTTCTTCCGTTTCCTTTGGAAGATCAAAGACTGCTGATACCACGTTGAAAGCTTCTGTATCTTTGTCGATGGCTTCTAGTAATTGGTCTTGGAGGTGGGCACTTTTTTCGTGAACCCCTTTGATGTGGTCTTCAAATTCAGCGTATTTTTTCTTACCGATGGTCAGTTCACAGACCATTTTTGTAAGTGAAATCCCGTTTGCAGCAGATAGGGCAGCAGCAGAACCGCCACCTGGAGCTGGGGCATCTGAACCAAGAACCTTGGCAAACTCTGTAATACTTAAGTCAACTAGTTTCATAGAACTCCCTTTCTAACCCAACAAGTGATTTTCCAAGACTTGTTTGCTATAGTCAAAGTCTTCTAATTGCAAGTAGTATTCAGCAGAGTCAATCAAAGCCTTAGCAGGAGCCAGTCCAATGAGTTCTGTTCCAGTGATGCGAACCCCGTAGCGTTGTGCTTCGAAACGAACGGTTTCAACGACGCGATACAATGGGAATTTTTCCAAGTTGACCATGTTGATAGAGACTTGGGCGATGTTGCGATCTTCTAGCATGACACCGATTGCTTTACAGTATTTGTATCCACCGCTAGATCCACGAATGATTTTAGAAATGTTGTTGGCAATTTCTAGATCATCTGTGTCAAGGTTGATATTGAAAGCAACGAGTGGCATACGGACACCAACGGCTGTAACCCCTGCAGTTGGGTGAATCTTGCGTTCACCGTAGTCTGGCTTCCAGTCTTCTTCCAACAGTTTTTCTGGCATTCCTTCAAATTGTCCTTTGCGAACCTTCGCCAAGTTTTTTCGTTCTGGGCGAGTTGCAGCATCTTCATAAAGGAAGATTGGAATACCTAATTCACGATTGATGCGTTCGGCTACTTTATTGGCGATTTCGACACATTCATCTGTTGTGATATCTTTGACTGGAACGAAAGGACAAACGTCTGTTGCCCCCATACGAGGGTGTTCGCCTTCGTGCTTGGTCATATCGATGTTTTCAGATGCGTATTTTACCAATTGGAAAGCAACTTCTTGAATGCTTTCTTCATCCCCAACGAGTGTAAAGACGCTCCGGTTGTGACTGGCGTCAGACGAGTAGTCCAGCAGCGTAACACCTGGAATACTTTTTGCTGTGGCTGCTAATCCGTCGATCACAGCTTGATTGCGTCCTTCAGAGAAGTTTGGAATACACTCAACAATTTTTGCCATATGATTACCTCTTTTTATAGGAGAAGTTGGGGAGGAGGAGTCTTTGTATTTCCTCCCCTTTCTCAATTTTTATTTTTTGATGTTAAAACAATTTTTGAACCGCATCTTTGACCAAATCTTCATCTGCCAGATACGGAATGGTGATGTGGTCTGTTCCTGCATGGAGGCGGTTGTATTCGATGGCTGTTTCGATGGCATGGTTATTTCTTGCCCAGTTCCGACGAGCAACCCCACCCATGGTATCCCATGCAATCGCAGATTTGATGATTTCGTCGATCCGGTGGCTACCGTCTAGAACGAGACCAAATCCTCCGTTGATGGCCTTACCGATACCAGTACCACCACCATTGTGGAGAGCCACGAGACTCATACCGCGAGCGGCGTTACCGGCGTAACATTGAACCGCCATATCGCAGGTAACGTTTGAACCATCTTTGATATTGGAGGTTTCACGGAATGGAGCATCTGTACCAGATACGTCATGGTGGTCACGTCCAATCATGACCGGTCCAATCTTGCCTTGGCGAATGAGTTCATTAAATTTCAAAGCGATATTGACACGTCCCATACAATCTTGATAGAGGATACGAGCCTGTGTACCAACGACTAATTGGTTCTTTTCAGCATCGCGAATCCAGTTGTAGTTATCGCGGTCTTGGTAGCGACGAGTTGGATCGATCGCTTCCATAGCAGCGTGGTCAGTTGCAATCAAGTCTTCGTGTTTACCGCTTAGGCAGACCCAACGGAATGGACCATAACCATAGTCAAAGAGCATAGGTCCCATGATATCTTCTACATAAGATGGCCAAATGAAGCCGTCCTTGTCATCGAGACCATTCTTAGAAATTTCCTTGATGCCAGAGTCGTAAACAGATTTCATAAAGGCATTACCGTAGTCGAAGAAGTAGGTACCTTTAGCCGTCAAAGCTTTAATCACTGCAAAGTGACGAGCTAAGGTTTCATCGACCAAGCGATGGAAGGTTTCTTTGTCTTCTGCCAACAAACGTGTCCGTTCTTCAAAGCTGATCCCAACTGGGCAATAGCCACCATCATAGACGTTGTGGCAAGAGGTTTGGTCAGACAAGAGGTGAACGTGGACTTGGTGTTCGTTGACATATTCGAGCAAGTCTACGATATTACCATGGTAGGCAATAGAAGTTGATTCACCAGCTTCCAGTGCTGCTTGAGCCAATTTCACAGCTTCTTCGGCACTGTCGGTTACTTGGCTAATCCAACCTTGAGAGTGACGGGTTTCGATCCGAGAGCGGTCTACTTCTGCAACGATGGCAACAGCTTTTGCAATTTCAGCTGCTTTCCCTTGAGCTCCACTCATACCACCGAGACCAGACGAGATGAAGAGTTTACCAGTTAAGTCGCCATCATCAGGCACACCGAGTTTAAGACGTCCAGCATTAAGGAGAGTGTTGAAGGTACCGTGAACGATCCCTTGAGGACCAATGTACATCCAGCCACCAGCCGTCATCTGACCGTAGTTGGTAACGCCCATTTCTTCAGCGATTTCCCAGTCGCGCATATTGTCATACTCACCGATCAAGAGACCGTTGGTAATGATGACGCGAGGAGCTTCTGGTTTAGACTTGAAGAGGCCGAGAGGGTGACCAGATTCAACCACCAAGGTTTGGTCTTCTGTCATGACTTCCAAGTATTTCTTGATCAAGTTGTATTGCATCCAGTTAGCACAGACAGAACCTGTTTCTCCGTAAGTGACCAATTCATATGGATAAAGGGCGATTTCAAAGCTCAAGTTGTTGTCAATCATAACCTGCATAGCCTTAGCAGCAGTGCATTTTCCTTTGTACTCATCAATTGGTTTGCCATAGATCCGATCTTTTGGACGGAAGCGATAGCCATAGATCCGACCGCGAGTTTTTAGTTCTTCCAGAAATTCTGGGATCAACTCTTGGTGGAATTTTTTAGGGATGTAACGCAGAGCGTTTTTAAGAGCAATCTCAGTCTGAGCTTGCGTTAAGCGGAAGCCTCTATCAGGTGCACGACGGATGCCTTCTTGAAAAGTTGCCTTTTCAGGTAGGACATCAAAGTCAAGTTTGACAGACATAGCAGCTGCAATTTCTTTATCGTCTATAAATGACATAGTAGGAACCTCCTTATGTGTAGACTATGAATTTATATTTTCTTTATTGTATCCAAGAAACGTCAATAAAGAGTCAAAAATAAATTTAATTTTTAATAAAGCAAAAAATAATGAGGGAGAAACTTTTTGACTTTTTTTTGACGCTTTTCCTGTAGAATTGTAAAATGAATAACAATGGAAATAGAAAGGAATGTTTTCATATGTCTGCTGATGTAATCTTAACCCACTTTAACCAGTTGTTTTGTCCAAATGATCTAGGCCATCCTCTCTATGGAAAAGAGATGGCAGAAGCGCGAATCCTATCCGATGCTTATATTGCTATTAAGGATGGAAAAATTCTTGCAGTTGGAACAGGTCAACCAGATCCAGAACTGATCGATGACCATACGGAAGTAAAATCTTGTGAAGGGAAAGTTGCGACTCCTGGTTTGATCGACTGTCATACCCACCTGGTCTATGGAGGCAGTCGTGAACATGAATTTGCGAAAAAGTTAGCGGGTGTTTCTTACTTAGACATCCTCGCTCAAGGCGGTGGAATTCTGAGCACTGTTCGGGCAACTCGTGAAGCATCTTTTGACAATCTCTATAACAAGTCCAAACGATTGTTGGACTATATGTTGCGTCATGGAGTGACCACCGTTGAAGCTAAGAGTGGCTATGGTTTGGATTGGGAAACGGAAAAACGCCAACTAGATGTAGTAGCTGCCTTGGACCGTGACCATGAAATTGATCTGGTTTCGACCTTTATGGCAGCTCATGCGATCCCGACAGAGTATAAGGGCCGTTCTCAAGAGTATTTAGATCTCATCATTGAGCAAATGCTTCCAAAAGTGAAGGAAGAAAAGTTAGCTGAATTCTGTGATATCTTCTGTGAAAAGGGTGTCTTTACAGCAGATGAGTCTCGCTATCTTCTGTCAAAAGCCAAGGAAATGGGCTTCAAACTGCGGATTCATGCGGATGAAATCGAGTCTATCGGTGGTGTGGATGTTGCAGCTGAATTGGAATCTACTAGCGCAGAACACCTGATGGTGATTACCGATGAAGGCATTCAAAAACTAGCAAAAGCAAAAGTTATCGGCAATCTGTTGCCTGCTACAACCTTCAGCCTCATGGAAGATACCTATGCACCGGCTCGTAAGATGCTGGATGCTGGGATGGCCATCACTCTAACAACCGACAGTAACCCAGGATCCTGTCCGACAGCCAATCTTCAGTTTGCCATGCACCTCGGTTGCTTCATGATGCGTTTGACACCAGTTGAGATTCTCAATGCGGTAACTATTAATGCAGCTTATTCAGTCGATCGTGCCAAAACCATTGGATCTTTTGATACTGGAAAACAGGCCGATATCACTATTTACGATGCACCAAATCTAGATTATCTCTTCTATTTCTTTGCGACCAACCTAGTGACAGATGTTTATAAAAATGGTAAAAAAGTGATTTAATCCTCTCGTTTCAAATGTGACCTAAATAGAAAAAAATCCCCTCATCAACTGATTCTGATGAGGGGATTTAGTGCTTAGATCAGTATTTCCAAAGGGAGTTGGAAAATCTTTAAATTCCAACCTTGACATCTGGGAATCTCTCAGATACCTGTGCAAAAAGAGTGTAGAGTTGTTCTTCAGCGTTCTTCTTATTCTTAATGGCTAGGCGGTGCTGTTTCTTTGGTTTGTCCTTGCGGATGTAACACAATTGGAAGATTGAGCGAGCAATCCCTGATTGACGAACTCGAGTGACATGTAAGTATAGTTGTTGAACCTCTCGTAAATCAATCGTTTGCGTTCCTCTGAAATAGGTAATCAAATGATTTTTGTACAAGATAACTTTTAAGTCTTGATTGTAGTAGCTGGCTTCATCAGACAGGCGAGACAGATCTCCTTGGAGTTCGGGATAGTTTTGGTGGAGTTCCTGATAGGAAGCAATGGTCCGTTTCCGAACGGAGAAGCTGGCTACGACCATTATGATAGAAAGTCCAGCAAGAGCAGCTGAACCAATTAAGAGGAATAAGGAGTCTTTGTTGTACTCTGTGAGGCTTAAGTAATAGCTGGTCGTCATATTAAGTGACACGACAGAAGTCGGGTCGAGAAGGGAATGGATGTAGTCACTATAACCGACAAGGCGACCGTTACGAGACGTATTTTTGCTATCCTTTGCCAAAGGGGCTAATTGCGTTCCCTTTAGTTGATAAGGATCGGTCTGCAGTTCCCCATTTTTTGCCTTATCAATGACCTCTTTAATCGTCGCATCGTCTTTTTTGGCTTCGATCCCTGCAAACCTACCATCGTTTTGGTTATCGTACTGGACGATATAGAGGACGTGGCCGTTGTCCACAGTTCCGACAGGTTCTCGTGTAATATCATAGACCTTCATCGTTACAGGGTCCCCAGACTTTTCTGCCTTCGCAAAGCTAGTAGAAGGGTTCTGGCGGCCCATCCATAATGAAAATACTAATCCTGCGAATGCAAGAAAGACAAGGGCAAGCACTAGACCTGACACAAATCCTTTATTGCGTTTTTCCGTCATCATAATGATCTCCTTTAGTTTGACATCTAAAGTATATCATGAAAGATTTAATGTGACAAGGGGATTTATAGATAGCTGATTTCAAAGGCTTTTTAAGTGGTCTAAGCAGAAAGCTGTTTGTAAAATGATTGAAAAATGCTTTGATTTTAGAAGAGATTTGCAACTTTTTATAAAAAACTATATTTTTTTTAATTTTTTCTATATACAAAAAGCTAAATTATTGATAGAATAGAAAAGAATTGAATTAAAATTTGGTTCGCGTTCGTTCTGTCTTCATATGAATGAAACAGGATGTTTATAACCTAAATACTTGCACTGGATTCTAATTCATCAGAATCATAGCTAGAATTTGAGAGGAGACAATATGACTGTTGATTTTAACAGCAAAGCTTACTTGGATAAAGTGGATGCGTGGTGGCGTGCAGCCAACTACATTTCGGCTGCTCAAATGTACTTGAAAGACAACCCATTATTGAAACGTGAAGTGGTTGAAAACGACTTGAAGGCTCACCCAATCGGACACTGGGGAACTGTACCAGGACAAAACTTTATCTATGCTCACTTGAACCGTGCCATCAACAAATACGACTTGGATATGTTCTACATTGAAGGACCAGGTCATGGTGGACAAGTTATGGTGTCCAACTCTTACTTAGATGGTTCTTACACAGAATTGAATCCAAATATCCCACAAAATGAAGAAGGATTTAAACACCTATGTAAAATCTTCTCATTCCCAGGAGGGATTGCCTCTCACGCGGCGCCTGAAACACCAGGATCTATCCACGAAGGTGGAGAACTTGGTTATGCTCTTTCTCACGCAGCTGGAGCTGTTTTGGACAATCCAGATGTGATTGCTGCAACCGTAATCGGTGATGGCGAAGGAGAAACTGGTCCATTGATGGCTGGTTGGTTGGCCAATACCTTCTTGAACCCAGTTAACGATGGTGCTGTTCTTCCAATCTTCTACCTCAACGGTGGGAAGATTCACAACCCAACGATCTTTGAACGCAAAACAGACGAAGAATTGGCCCTCTTCTTTGAAGGTCTTGGATGGAAACCAATCTTTGCAGACGTAACGGCTATTTCTGACGACCACGAAGCAGCTCATGCTTTGTTTGCAGAAAAATTAGACGAAGCGATTGAAGAAATCAAGAAAGTCCAATCAGAAGCTCGTAAAGGTTCTGCAGAAGAAGCAACTCAACCAGTATATCCTGTCTTGATTGCTCGTATTCCTAAAGGTTGGACTGGACCAAAAGCTTGGGAAGGTACACCAATCGAGGGTGGATTCCGTGCGCACCAAGTTCCAATCCCAGTAGATGCTCACCACATGGAGCATGTAGATGCCCTTCTTTCATGGTTGGAATCTTACCGTCCAGCTGAATTGTTCGACGAAACTGGTAAATTGCTTCCTGAAATTGCCGAAATTGCACCAAAAGGTGACCGTCGCATGGCTATGAACCCAATCACAAACGCAGGTGTCATCGAACCAATGGACACTGCTGATTGGAAGAAACATGCCTTCAAGATTGAAACACCAGGGGCTATCATGGCCCAAGATATGATCGAGTTTGGTAAGTATGCAGCAGATCTTGTGGATGCGAACCCACATAACTTCCGTATCTTTGGACCAGATGAAACTAAATCAAACCGTCTTCAAGAAGTCTTCACTCGTACAAGCCGTCAATGGTTAGGACGTACGAAACCAGACTACGATGAAGCTTTGAGCCCTGCTGGACGTGTTATTGACTCTCAATTGTCAGAGCACCAAGCAGAAGGTATGCTCGAAGGATATGTCTTGACAGGTCGTCACGGATTCTTCGCTTCTTACGAATCATTCCTTCGTGTCGTGGACTCTATGATTACTCAACACTTCAAATGGTTGCGTAAATCGAAGACTCACACGACATGGCGTAAAAACTACCCTGCCTTGAACTTGATTGCGACTTCAACTGTTTTCCAACAAGATCACAATGGCTACACTCACCAAGATCCAGGTATCTTGACTCACTTGGCAGAAAAAACTCCAGAATATATCCGTGAGTACTTGCCAGCAGATACGAATACGTTGCTTGCGGTGATGGACCAAGCCTTCAAGGCAGAAGATATGATTAACTTGATCGTTTCTTCTAAACACCCACGTCCTCAATTCTACTCAGCTGATGAAGCAGAGGAATTGGTTCGTGAAGGATACAAGGTGATCGATTGGGCATCAACTGTTTCAGCAGATGAAGATCCAGATCTTGTCATTGCAGCTGCAGGTACAGAGCCAAACCTTGAAGCTCTTGCAGCTATTACAATCTTGCACAAGGCCTTCCCAGAATTGAAGATCCGCTTTGTCAATGTGGTAGATATCTTGAAATTGCGTCACCCATCCGTCGATGCGCGTGGACTTTCAGATGAAGAGTTCGACAAAGTCTTCACAACTGATAAACCTGTGATCTTTGCCTTCCACGGTTATGAAGGCATGATCCGTGACATCTTCTTCAACCGTCACAACCATAACCTTCGTGTACATGGTTACCGTGAAAACGGAGATATCACAACACCATTCGATATGCGTGTCATGTCTGAATTGGATCGCTTCCACTTGGCACAAGATGCAGCCAATGCAGCTCTTGGAGCAGAAGCAGCTGAATTCGCAGCTCAAATGGACGAAACAATTGCCTTCCACAATGCTTACATCCGTGAACATGGTGATGATATTCCAGAAGTACACAACTGGAAATGGGAAAACATAAATAAATAAGTTTATTCCAAAAGAAATCAGAAGTTATTCTGGTTTCTTTTTTTTGTACCTTTTTAATGAAAGAAACTTTGTCTGAGGAATTCCCCTTGGCAAGAAAAGATTCTTCAATAATGGATAGAGAAATCTGACAAAATCAATAAGATAGTATATTTTTTTAGATTTTGCTAGATTGCATTGACTTTGCATAAGATAAGGACTAAAATATAGGTGCGGAAACCGCTTACAAAATATAAAGGAGGTCTGTTTATGGGAAGCGACAGACAACAACGTTTTTCTTTACGAAAATATGCAGTCGGCTTAGTATCGGTACTTGTCGGATGCTTTTTTTGTGGGGTGACTGTTTCAGCCCAGGAGCAGGAAGGGCAGGCAGATACACCCGCTCTTGTAGTGAAAGAAGGAAGTCAAGAGGTGAGTCCGACAGTCGGACAGGACAAAGGCTCGGACGGAGCTCATGCAACTGATACAGTTAAAGAGGAGTCTTCCTCACAAGAGCAAGCCAAGACTGATGGTAAGGACCAAACCAAGCAACCACAAACTACCTCTTCAGCTACTAGCGATCCTTCAAATGAGAAACCAAAAGAAGAGAAGACCTTATCAGCTTCTGTTATGGCAAGTCCAACAGCTAATCCTGAGCTTGCTACGACGGACACTCCCAAGGAAGTAACGAAAGAAACTCTAGAGGATTCAAGTCCAGTCGAGGTCCTAGTTCGTCTGAAAGAAAAAGTTTCTGATGGGGTTGGAGAATCATCACCAGTCTCAAAAGAAGCACGTATCGAACAAACCAACCAAGACCATGAACAATTTTTGAAAGAACTCGAAAAGCAATCCATTCAGTTCAAAAAATTGTATGACGTTAATTTGCTCTTTAATGGACTGGCTCTAGAGACGACTTATGGAGATGCTAAAAAGATTCGGGGACTAGCGCGTGTAGATGCCCTAGATTATGCTCCACTAGGTCGGACTAGAGTGGAGGAAAACCAGCCTGCTCCTGCATCACCGACTTCAACTACGACCAAGGTCAGTGAAGAAAATAGTCTGATCAATTTACAGCCACTCTGGGATAAGGGGATTAAGGGTCAAGGTCAGGTTGTAGCGGTCATCGATTCGGGGGTCGACCCTGCCCACGATATTTTCCGTCTGACAGATATCAGCAAGGCCAAGTACAAGAGTGAAGCGGAAATTGAAGAGGCTAAGAAAAAGGCCGGCATCACTTACGGTAAATGGTACAACAATAAAGTCGTCTACGTTCACAACTATAGTGATATGGATGACAATGTTAAAGAAGATGATCCAATCTCTCACGGTGCCCACGTAGCTGGAACCGCTGTGGGAAATGCCTCTCAACCATCCCCAAATGGTGAGATTATCCGAGGTGTCGCTCCCGAAGCCCAGCTTATGTTTTTGCGTGTTTTCTCAGACACCAAGGGCGGTCAGGTGCAAAATTTCATCTATACCAAGGCAGTGGAAGACGCCGTCAAATTAGGGGCTGATTCCATCAACATGAGTTTGGGAACCGCATCAGGCTCGATTTATGATGTGGGAGAAATCACGCGCCAGGCCTTTGAGGCAGCGAGAAAGGCGGGAGTGACCATTACAGTTGCCTCTACCAATATGGCGACCAATGGCTTCTGGCACAGCAAACCACTTGCAAGCACACCGGATTATGGGATGACAGGAACCCCATCCGTCAACCCAAATGTCATCTCAGTCGCTTCGATTAATAGTCTGACCAAGCATGAGTCGGCAGAAGCAAGCCTGACCGTAGAAGCCTTAAAAGGTTCGAAAGACTTCCCAGATGGCAAAATTCCGATGCACTCCTTTGTGGAACGCGATGCCTTTCGGACGACCATCCCTCAAAGCTATCTCCATGTGGAAAAGGGAGGGATCGACCACTACCAAGCTGATAGTATCAATGGGCACTTAGTCCTTACGGAGCGAGGTGGCGAAGTTTCGGATGTGGATAAGGTCAAAGAGCTCAAAAGAGCTGGTGCTACAGGGGTGATCTTCTACCAGACTAAGGAGCAGGGCAATAATCCTGTAAGCTTTGACTTAGAAGGGCTGGGGGAACGATTCCCAGTTGGGGTTATTGGCCACGATGCTGGAAGTGTCCTAGCACAACATGCCCAGGACTACCAGCTCCATATTGCCAACAAATTCAAACGGGTGCCGTACGACGCAGCCAATCAATTATCCGACTTCTCCTCTTGGGGGCTGTCAGCTGATGGCGACCTCAAACCGGATGTCACTCTTCCAGGAGGGATGATCTACTCATCTGTTAATAATGGAGAGTACTATATGGATAGGGGGACCAGTATGGCATCTCCTCACGCGGCAGGTGCCACTGCACTGGTGAAACAAGCCCTGAAGGAGCGCTTCCCTCATCTCAGTCCAGAACAGTTACAAGTTCTTGTCAAACAGATGACCATGAGTACAGCTGTCCCGCATGTGGATGAGGAAACACATGCCTATTCCTCTGTTCGTCAGCAAGGAGCAGGGGTCATGGATGTCACAGCTGCAGCTCTAGGTGATCTCTATGTAACGGCGAAAGATGCTAAAAGTAGTCTGACACTAGGTAATGTCACAGATACTTTTGAGTTTGACGTGACCATCCACAATCTTTCCAATCAAGAGAAGTCTGTTCGTTATGAAACGACCCTTCAGACAGATCAAGTTCAAGATGGCAAATTCACCCTCCATCCTCGTCTATTAGAAACCATAGATGGCAAGGAAACCATTACTGTTCCAGCCAATGGTCAGCGGACCATCCATATAACGGTTGATGCGAGCAAGTACAAGGAAGAGCTCAGCAAGCAAATGCCAAATGGTTATTTCTTAGAAGGGTTTGTACTGGTCAAAGATGCCAGCAACCAAAAACATCTGGTCAGCCTCCCTTATGTTGGCTTCCATGGAGAGTACCAAAATCTGCGGGGCATTGAAAAGCCAATCTACGAATACACAGGCAGCGACAAGCCGTTTTACTACTACAAGGACAAGACCGATTATCCAGATGAAAAGGTCCCAGAAACGCCAGAGCGTCATCCAGACAATCACTTTACCTCTTTGATTAGTTATGTCTATGAAAATGGGGAATCCGTAGCCAAAACTCTTGGCCAGGATGGGGATCGCTTTGATGGGGACCAACTTTACTTCTCTCCAAACAGTGATTCCAGCTTTGATAGCATCAAGGTTAAAGCCGTCATGCTTCGCAATGTTGAAAATGTCCACCTATCAGTTTACAAGAAGGAGGACACAGCTCGTACTAACCCGATTTACGAGGTCGGAAATGAAGTCCACCGTAAGACAGACTGGAGTTACCGGATTGGGAATCGTAGCGAAGAGTTTTATGAAATCTCTTGGGAAGGTTTGGACAAAGACGGCAAGCAATTACCAGATGGAGAATACCAATTTGTGATTACCTACCGTCCAACTGCTTCAGGGGCCAAGCAACAAGAGCTTAACTTCAAGGTTAAGATTGACAATACGACTCCAAGCATCGAGTCTGGAAGTGCTCAGTACGATCCAGCAACACGGATTTTCCGACCAGGTAAGGTGATCGAAACTGGTAGTGGACTAGCAGGGACTTATCTGTCCTACGTCAAAGATGGGGAAACAGTGGCTTTGGAACCCCAAGAAGACGGTAGCTATCTGCTTCCGGAAGGGGTGGACCCTTCTACTGTTCGATATACCATCTGGGATAAGGTCTACAATACCACTGAGATGGACATCGAAGGAAAGAAAGTAGAGGCAACGACTCCGACGAATGAAACCGGTTCAGATAAACAACCAAGTGAGACAGAATCTGGAAAACCAAGGGCTGAAAAGGGCACCTTGGAGGTGCTCTTCACGGATAGCAGTGGAGAAGTCATTTCGTATTATCCATCCGTCGTTCGTTACCAAGTAGTGGATGACCAAGGCCGTGTAGTAGAAGGAGAGTTCAATGCGTCCTACAATGCTGGCACCTTCCCAGAATTACCTTTTGGCACTTATACAGTGAAAATCACCTTGTCTGATTACCATTATGATTGGGGAACAGAACTAGTGAAGAAGGTGACGGTTTCAGCCGAAAATCCACATCCGAAAGTGACCTTTGCCTTCCATTATTTAGATGAAAACAAACTCACTATTGGATTTGATCAGCCGGTTCCGACAGGAACAGTCATAAAAGTGGTGGGGAATGATGGTATCAGTCGCCTTCTCCCACAAAGTATCTATGATTTGAAACGCTTTGAGACTATGTTGATGAACGGCTCCTATCGTGTCCATGTAGATCTCCCAGCAGGTTATCGTGCATCGGAAAATGATTTCCTTTATGAAGTGAGCAATCAAATCAATTTCCACCTTCTTTCTTTGGTCAAAGACGTTATCAAGCCAAACCCAGAGGTGCATAGTGGAGCGATTGTGGAACCATGGATTCAACCAGAAAATCCGACACTAGAGATACCGGAAACTCCAGTGACGCCTGTCCAACCAGCGGTATCCAAAGGCCCAGTTACCCTAGCTCAACCAACTACACCTGAAACGAAAGAAGTTGCAACAAACAAACCAGTCGCTGTTACCTATCATACAGGTGGTCAAGCAGAAGTAGCTGCTACATCAGCAACTGGTCTTCCAAAAACAGGTCAAGATGAATTGGCTTCAACAGTCCTTAGCCTCTTTGGCATGACCTCACTAGCTTTGGCAGGTTTTGTAGCAAGTAAAAAACGGCAAGATTAAGTCGTTCATGTATTAGGTTAATCAAAAAAACGTCCGTTTAATTTTAGAAACGGACGTTTTGAATGTTTTAAGCTGTTTTCTCCATCCAAACACTGCGGATAAAGAAGAGGCTGATGAGGGCGAGGGCTAGGAAGATCCCTGCAACATAATAGTAGGGTTGGTCGAGAGTTGTTGAACGACCAGAGAGGTTAACAATACCTCGGTAGAGGGCCCCCGCAGTTGCCGTAGCAACTGCTGAGTTCCAAAGATTGAGAGTGAGTCGAGAAAGGCCTTTTACCACTAGTTGCAGAGCCACTAGCAGGATGCCGCCGATCAAAGGAATCAAGAAAAGGTAGTGCATGAAGGCAGAGGTTTCGCCAAAACTAAAGTGTTCGTAGATGCGACTACCGACGAAGAAGAAAGCTGAAATCAGACTGTACCAGAGGATGGTCTTTTTCAACCGTTGTTTGATAGGATTAGTAACCGATGTAGACAATGTCACTCACCGCCCTTTCTGAGATAGTACCATTTGTTGTTGGTTTGTTAATAACTTGGCCATTGAAGTAAAGTGTAGAAGATCCACCCCCGTCTAGGTTGTAGGCTGTTTTGACGCCATACGATTTCATCACTTCCGCTAATTGGTAGAGAGAAAGACCTTCACTCTCTGAAGTCCGGCCGTCCGATACGACAATGATGTAGTGGTTTTCATCGATGATCCCAATCGCAGTACGTGGATTAGACGCCATGGATTGTCCCACCTCTGAGTTCGTATCGACAGTAATTTCTCCATCTTCAACCAAGGAAGGTCCGAAGACAAGGAGATTAACAACCCCGTCTTTGACCAACTGATCCGCAGAGATTTCATCTTCGTAGATAACCTTGAAGGAACCATCTTTATAAATCGCTAAGTCGCCATTGCTAGAGTCTTCGCGAACCGTATCGCGGTAGACCACTCCATTTCGGATGACATAGCCGGTGCTATTAGCTCCATAGTAGTCTCCGTTGACGGCTAGAATAGCATTGTTCTCAGCTGCAGTGACGGAAGTCTTAGCCGTCACGTTTGTTCCATAGGTATTTTGGGCTAGAGCCGTCTTGAGATAGTCTGAGGAGCTAAGCGTAATATCTGCAATGTAAACTTGGGTGTTTTCAACTGTTTTTTCTGTCAGGCTCACCTGGATATTGTCATCGGAGTAACTGGTATCGGTCGTTGTCGCAGAAGCTGCAGCTTGTTCAGCTGCCTTGGTATCAGTGGTCGTAGCTTTGACTGTTTGGATAGCATCGGATAAGACAAAGGTCTTGAGCATAGAATAGCTGAAGGAGCTTGTTAGCAGGATGCCGAAACAAGTAGCATAGGTATACGATTTTTTAAAGAATTTCATGAGTAGGTGCAGTCCTTTCCTTGAAAATGATTTTTTTCTGAATCAACCATGAGACGACGAAGAGCAAGAGTCCGACGATCACTTTGCTGAGGAGCAAATGGAGACCAAAGCTTGTATAGAAGAGTCGAATCAAGAGGGTATCGAGAATAAAGAGTCCAATCGCAAGTCCCAAGTAACCACTTCCGGTTTTAGCGACACTGTCTTTGTTCTTAAAGACTAGACGTTTGTTGGTCGAGTAGTTAAAGATGGAGCTGGCCACACGAGCGATCCCGTTGGCAAGGAGGATCCGAAGACTAATCGGCACAGCCATCATCACGAAAAGGAAGAAGGCATAGACCAGGTAATCCACGATAAAGCTACTCAGGGAAGAGAGGGCAAACTTGAACATGTCCTTGTAGATCATGAGGCCGTCGCGAATAGGACGGAAGTGGGACCCTTCATTGTCATTGATATAGACTGTTTCAATCGGAACTTCCAAGATGGGAAAGGCCTTGCTAGCTGCGAGGAGCACATTCATTTCGTACTCATACCGTTGTCCCTCGATATCTAACATAAAGGGGATCATGTTGGTTGTAAAGGCTCGAAGGCCAGTCTGCGTATCTGTCACAGAGACCCCTGTTTGTTGCTTGAACAAGAAGCGGGTCAATTTATTTCCAAAAGCAGAACGCAAAGGAACCTTGCCTGAAAAGGCGCGTGCCCCTAGAACCAATTGGTTCGGATTTTCTTGTGATTGATTGGCTACGCGGAAGACGTCCCAAACCTTATGTTGACCATCAGCATCAGCGGTGATGACTGTTCCATATTGCCCTTGCTCTTGAATGTAGGTGTAAGCTGTTTTGAGCGCCCCTCCTTTTCCAAGGTTGGTTTCGTGGTGAAGGACTGTAGCTAGTCCGTCTAATTTTTCAAAAATCGCTTGGCAGTCCTCAGAACTACCATCGTCCACAACGATAATGGAGAAGTTACATTTTTCTCTCAGTTTATTTACCAGTTTGAGAAGTTTTTGATCGGGTTGATAAGCGGGGATGACTAAATAATTCATAAGCGTTCCTCGTTTCTTGTTTGTGATGAAGGTAGTATAACGGCCCTTTCTTAAAGCTAACTGATATCAGTTTTCTTTAAGGAAAGGGAGAGATTTCCTTGTTGTAAAAAAGGAGAGAAAATAATAGAAGAAAAATAAAACTTTTCGAAAAGAATGTAGAGAAGGTATTTTTACTTGCCTTCTATCCCAAAGTCTGGTATAATAGTTTCTTGTGAGCAAACCTCACTTACCCCTTGCAAAGACTTGGGGTCATTAGACCAAAAGGAGGAACATATCAATGGCTAAATACGAAATTCTTTATATTATTCGTCCAAACATTGAAGAAGAAGCTAAAAACGCTTTGGTAGCACGCTTTGACTCTATCTTGACTGACAACGGTGCAACTGTTGTTGAATCAAAAGATTGGGAAAAACGTCGTCTTGCATACGAAATCCAAGATTTCCGTGAAGGACTTTACCACATCGTAAACGTTGAAGCGAACGACGATGCAGCTCTTAACGAGTTCGACCGTCTTTCAAAAATCAACGGTGACATTCTTCGTCACATGATCGTAAAAGTTGACGCGTAAGCCCTAACGAATAAAGAAGGTGACTAATGATTAACAATGTTGTACTTGTAGGTCGTATGACTCGAGATGCTGAGCTTCGTTATACCCCTCAAAATCAGGCTGTTGCGACATTCTCACTCGCGGTTAACCGTAATTTTAAAAACCAAAATGGTGAACGAGATGCGGACTTTATCAACTGTGTGATTTGGCGTCAACAAGCTGAAAATTTAGCGAATTGGGCTAAAAAGGGTGCCTTAGTTGGGATTACAGGTCGTATCCAGACTCGTAATTATGAGAATCAGCAAGGTCAACGTGTTTATGTCACTGAAGTCGTAGCGGACAGCTTCCAATTGTTGGAAAGCCGCGCGAATCGTGAAGGACAAGCAGGTGGTGGTTATGCTTCAGCTGGAGGATTTGCAGGAAATGCAGCTCCAAGCTTTGGAGGATCTGAACCATCAAACGCAACACCAAACTTTGGACGTGATGACAATCCATTCGGAGCTAATCCAATGGACATCTCGGATGACGATCTACCATTCTAAGAATGGGTTTAACGAATTAAAACTATAAAGGAGAAATAAACATGGCTCAACAACGTCGTGGCGGATTCAAACGCCGTAAAAAAGTTGATTACATCGCAGCAAACAAAATTGAATATGTTGATTACAAAGATACTGAGCTTCTTAGCCGTTTCGTTTCAGAACGTGGGAAAATCCTTCCTCGTCGTGTAACTGGAACTTCAGCGAAGAACCAACGTAAAGTAACAACAGCTATCAAACGCGCTCGCGTAATGGCTTTGATGCCTTTCGTAAACGAAGATTAAAGAAAAGACCCTTACGGGTCTTTTTTTCACGAGCCTGGAAATTGGATAGCGAGTTGAGGTCCGGGTGGACCTCTTTTTCATGAGCTTGAAAACAAGAAAGCGAATTAAGACCCTTACGGGTCTTTTTTTCAGGTCCAGTGGACCTCTTTTTCAGACCCTTTTGGATTTTTTTTGCTAGCATAGAAATGTGATAGTGAGTTAGGTCCGTGTGAAGCTCTTTGACCTTTCCCAAGCTCTAATTATGCTATAATGATGGGGAGAAAGGTATCAAGGAGCGCAACATGAAGGAAGGTGTAATCATCAGGAGGATGATAAAGGCAGATATTGAGCACATCTCTCAAGCCTTTATCCACCAAGGGTGGCCGGGTAGAGAGGATATCTTGGCCAGCTATTTTCAGGATCAGGAGAACGGAAAGAGAGACATATTAGTAGCTGAGTCGGATGGATTTGTGGCAGGCTATATCACTATATTGCCTGCTGCCAAGCACGGCCCTTTCGTGGGAGTCTATCCTGAACTATCTGATTTTAATGTTTTTGAGCCATTTAGAAATCGAGGAATTGGGAATCAACTCTTAGAAGAGGCGGAAAAAAGAGTCCGGCTACTATCAGAGATTGTCACTTTAGGGGTTGGTTTACACTCGGGTTATGGCCCAGCTCAAAGACTGTATGTCAAACGGGACTATATCCCAGATGGATCTGGAGTTTGGTTTAGGGATCAGCCCTTGGACCCTTACAGTTCTTGTGAAAACAATGATGACTTAGTCCTCTATTTTTCAAAAAGATTGAACAGGGAAATACAGTAAAACAAAAACGGATGAAAACTTCATCCGTTTCTTTTTAGCGTCGTTGAGGTGCTGTATTGGCGCTCTTGATATTGTATTTTTTCTTCAAATAGTAGCGGAGGAGAAGAGCACCACCACCGAGTAAGAGCATGAACCAGTTTGGTACACGCGGATTGAGGAATTGTGGGAGCAAAGCAGTGACCATGAGAATCACAACCCAAAGGATCATCGCCAACATTAGGATAGGAAGTGACTTGGTTAAAGCAGGCCGTTTCATTCCACGTTTAGAAACTTCGTAGTATTGGTAGAAGTAGTAATACATCAAATAGAGCACAACCCCACCAGCCAAGCTACCAAGAGTCAATGTGAGGAGTCCATAAGTGGTTCCCTGAGGAGCAAATAAGTTCATGAAGGCTGAAATGGCAGCAAAGAGACCAAAGACAAGAAGGAAAGAATCTGTGATCATGAGATGAGGAGCATCATTCTCTTTTGGATGCTCTTTTTCGTAGCGTTCTTTATCACTAAAAGCATTGGCCCAAGCAGTTGGCGCTCCAAAGAGAGTTCGCGCTGTTACTCCTTTTGGTTGGTTTTCAAAGATAGCTGGAAGAATTTCTTCAATCAGGCTAGTAGCCTCTTCTTCTGTTTTGCCGTTTTCAATCAATTGGTGTTTAGCGATGCGAACGAATTCTTGATTTTTTTTACTTAATTGGGTCAAATCAAATTGAGACATAAATACTCCTTAGTGTTATTAGTAGGTGTTAGAACCATTTTTTATGGATGAGGTAGACAACGAGCGATCCGGTCATGGCAAAGGCAATAAAGATAATGAGCCAGAAAGCATTAGGTTCTCCGTTGAGGGGGAGATCATTGTTTTTAAAGTTCATGCCATAGGCTGAGAAGATCATGGTTGGGATGGACATGACGATGGTCACCATGGCCAAGGTTTTCATGATATTGTTCTGGTTGTTGGAGATGATCGATGCGAAGGTATCGGTCATAGAGTGGAGAATGTTTCCATAAATATCTGCCATCTCAATGGCCTGTTGAGTCTCGATCAAGGTATCTTCCAACAGATCCTCGTCTTCCAGGTATTTCTTGATGTTGCTGGTGGCACTGGTCAATTTCTTGATTACGCGCTCATTGGTTTTCAGAGAGGCCTTAAAGTAGACGATGGTTTTTTCTAATTCCATCAGCTCAATCAGCTCTTCATTACGCGTTGATTTGTGCAGTTGACTTTCAATCTGTTCACTCTTACGATCCAGGGTACGAAGTGCGGTCAAGTAGAGCTCCGCATTGCGATAAAGGATCTGGAAGATGAAGCGGGATCGCATGAAGGTATAGAAATTCCGCAAGCGACGATTGATAAAGGTGTCTAGGAGAGGCAACTCTTCCAAGCAAGTGGTGATGATAGCCTCTTCTGTTAGGATAATTCCCAAAGGGATGGTGACATAGTAGGTCTGATTGTTCCGCTCTTCCTTGATGGGAACGTCTACGATGATCAAGGTATATTCATCTTCGATGGTCATACGGGACATTTCTTCCGCATCGAGCGGTGCCCGTAAGTCGGCAATATCGATGTTAAAAGCAGAGGCGATTTCCATCGATTCACTTTGGGAAGGATTGACAAGGTTGATCCAGCTACCGGGTTCCAGTGTCTCTATTTCTTTAAATTCAGTCGTTGTCGATAAAAAGACCTGTTTCATGGTGCCTCCCCTTGTTTTTTTACACCTTAACATTATAACAGAAAAAGCACGCTTTTGGATAAAAGAATGCTGAAAAATTTGATATAATGAAGGATAAATAAATTGATGAAAAGTGGAAGAAATGCTCGATAAAATTGTCATTCATGGAGCGCGTGCTCATAATTTAAAAAATATTGATGTTGAAATCCCTCGAGATAAGCTGGTTGTGGTCACTGGTCTATCAGGTTCTGGGAAATCGAGCTTAGCCTTTGACACTCTCTATGCAGAAGGACAAAGACGTTATGTAGAGAGCCTGTCAGCCTATGCTCGTCAGTTTTTAGGAAATATGGAAAAACCCGATGTGGACTCGATTGATGGCCTAAGTCCAGCCATTTCCATTGACCAAAAAACAACCAGCAAAAATCCGCGGTCAACGGTTGGAACGACAACAGAAATCAACGATTACTTACGCCTTCTATATGCTCGTGTGGGGACTCCTTACTGTATCAATGGCCATGGAGCGATTACGGCTTCTTCGGTCGAGCAGATCGTTGACCAAGTTTTGGAATTGCCGGAGCGCCAACGCCTGCAAATCTTAGCGCCCATTGTTCGTAAGAAAAAAGGCCAGCATAAGAATATCATCGAAAAGGTGCAAAAAGACGGCTATGTCCGGGTGCGTGTGGATGGCGAAATCTTTGATGTGACAGAGGTCCCAGAATTATCCAAAAGCCAACAGCACACAATTGAGGTTGTCGTAGACCGGATTGTCATCAAAGATGGCATTCGGTCCCGTCTCTTTGATTCGGTCGAAGCGGCGCTTCGGATCGCAGATGGCTATGTGGTCATCGATACCATGGATGAAAATGAACTGCTCTTTTCAGAGCACTACGCTTGCCCGGTTTGTGGCTTTACCGTCCCTGAGTTGGAACCTCGTCTCTTTTCATTTAATGCCCCCTTTGGCTCTTGTCCAGATTGTGATGGACTAGGAATCAAGCTAGAGGTTGACTTGGATTTGGTTGTTCCAGATGCTAGCAAGACTCTCCGTGAAGGAGCTCTGGCACCATGGAATCCGATTTCTTCTAACTACTATCCTCAGATGTTGGAGCAGGCCATGATCCAGTTTGGGATTGATATGGACAAGCCATTTGAAGACTTGTCTCCAGAAGAGCGACACTTGGTTTTCTATGGTTCTGAGGGCAAGGAATTCCATTTCCATTATGAGAATGAATTTGGTGGGGTTCGCGATATTGACATTCCTTTTGAAGGGGTCGTTACCAATATTAATCGCCGTTACCACGAAACGTCTAGCGACTTTACTCGCAATCAGATGTTGTCCTACATGAATGAATTGACTTGTGCTACCTGCCATGGGTATCGCTTGAATGACCAGGCCTTGTCTGTCCGAGTAGGAGGAGAGAAGGGGCTACATATTGGGCAAATCTCGGACTTGTCCATTGAGGACCATCTTAAGGTGGTAGCTGATCTCAAATTAACCAAGAATGAGGAGACCATTGCTCGACCGATTCTCAAAGAAGTCAAGGATCGTTTGACCTTCTTGAACAATGTTGGCTTGAGCTATCTGACCCTGTCTCGCTCGGCCGGGACTCTATCTGGGGGAGAGAGTCAGCGGATTCGCTTGGCGACCCAGATCGGATCCAACCTCTCAGGTGTCCTCTATATCCTGGATGAGCCTTCGATTGGCCTTCATCAGCGGGACAATGACCGTTTGATTGCCAGTCTTAAGAAGATGCGCGATTTGGGCAATACCTTGATTGTCGTCGAACACGATGAGGATACCATGAGAGAGGCTGATTACCTGATCGACGTCGGTCCAGGAGCCGGTGTCTTTGGTGGCGAGATTGTTGCGGCTGGAACACCTAAGCAGGTAGCTCGCAATAGCAAATCCATCACCGGTCAGTACCTCTCTGGAAAACGGGCTATCCCCGTACCAACGGAACGGCGGGTAGGTAACGGTCGCTTTATCGAGCTAACAGGGGCCGCTGAAAACAACTTAAAAGAGGTGACAGCACGCTTCCCGCTGGGCAAGTTCATTGCTGTAACAGGTGTTTCTGGCTCAGGGAAGTCCACCTTGGTCAACAGTATTTTGAAAAAAACGCTGGCTCAAAAATTGAATCGTAATTCAGAGAAACCAGGAAAATACAAGACTATTTCAGGAGTTGAGCACATTGATCGACTGATTGATATTGATCAAAGTCCGATTGGCCGCACTCCACGCTCCAATCCAGCTACCTATACAGGTGTATTTGACGACATTCGCGATCTCTTTGCCCAAACCAATGAAGCCAAGATTAGAGGCTACAAAAAAGGCCGCTTTAGTTTCAACGTCAAGGGGGGCCGGTGTGAGGCTTGTTCGGGAGATGGCATCATTAAGATTGAGATGCATTTCCTACCGGACGTCTATGTACCGTGTGAAGTCTGCCATGGGCGACGCTACAACAGTGAAACCCTAGAAGTTCACTATAAAGAAAATAACATCTCCCAGATTTTGGACATGACTGTCAATGATGCAGTGGATTTCTTTAAACATATTCCAAAGATTAATCGCAAGTTGCAGACGATCAAGGATGTCGGCTTGGGCTATGTGACCCTGGGACAGCCGGCAACGACACTTTCAGGAGGAGAAGCCCAGCGGATGAAGTTGGCTTCTGAGCTTCATAAGCGTTCGACAGGTAAGTCTTTTTATATTTTGGATGAGCCGACAACAGGACTTCATACAGAGGATATCTCTCGTTTGCTCAAGGTTTTGGAACGGTTTGTGGATGATGGCAATACCGTTTTGGTTATTGAGCACAACTTAGATGTCATTAAGACAGCGGACCATATCATCGACTTAGGACCAGAAGGTGGTGTCGGTGGTGGTACCATTATTGCGACAGGAACACCAGAAGAAGTAGCCAGCAACCCAGCTAGCTTTACAGGACAGTATTTGAAAGGGAAATTACAATGAACCAACGAATTACAAATCTACGAACTAAAATGAAGGCACAGGATTTAAAAGCTGTCCTCATTAACAACTTGAAAAATGTCTACTATTTGACAGGTTTCTGGGGATCAAATGGGACTGTTTTGGTGACAGAAGAGCGCGTGGTCCTCTTCACCGATTCGCGCTATACCATTCATGCCCATGCGACTTGTTTCCCCTTTGTTGAGATTGTTGAAACCCGCAATGAATTGGAAGAAGCGGCAAAAATTGTCAAAGACGCAGCGATCCAAGAACTTGGCTTTGAGGATGAGATCACAGTTGCCTATCATACTCGTCTGGCGACAGTTTTCTCAGGAGTCTCTCTAAGAGCCTTGTCTGATTTTGTGATGGAGTTTCGTTTGATTAAGGATGAGACAGAAGTGGCAACCATCCGCAAGGCCTGCAGTATTTCAGATCAAGCCTTCCTAGATGTGCTGGAGTTTATCAAGGTTGGTCGAACAACAGAGTTAGAAGCGGCAACTTTCCTGGATTTCAGAATGCGGGAATTGGGAGCGTCAGGTGTATCCTTTGATATCATCTCCGCTGCGGGAGAGCGCTCTGCTATGCCCCATGCGACTCCAAGTGATCGCATCATCTCTGCTGGGGATGCCTTGACCTTGGACTTTGGCTGTCTCTACAACCATTACGTCAGTGATATGACCCGGACCATTTATGCAGGTCATGTCAGCGACAAGGAAAGAGAAATTTACGAAACGGTCTTGAAAGCCAACCAAGCTCTCATTTCTGAAGCCAAGGCTGGACTCGGTTTCCGTGATTTTGATAAAATTCCTCGGGATATTATTGAGGCTGCAGGATACGGTCAGTACTTTACTCATGGAATTGGCCATGGAATTGGCTTGGACATCCATGAAGAGCCTTATTTCAGTCAAACTTCAAAAGAAGTTATCAAGGCGGGGATGGTTTTGACAGATGAGCCAGGGATCTACATTGAAGGCTTATCTGGTGTCCGGATTGAAGATGATCTCCTGATTACGGAAACTGGCTGTGAAGTCTTGACCTTGGCACCGAAAGAATTGATTGTGATCTAAGGAAATTTGCAGAGACAGATTTGAGAAATCTGAGCATTTGTGATAAAATAAAGAGTAATATATTTTTAAAAAGAGGTATGAAAACATGATTGAAGCAAGTAAGTTGAAAGCTGGTATGACCTTTGAAACAGCTGATGGAAAATTGATCCGCGTTTTGGAAGCTAGCCACCACAAACCAGGTAAAGGAAACACCATCATGCGTATGAAATTGCGTGATGTACGTACTGGTTCAACTTTTGATACAAGCTACCGTCCAGAAGAAAAATTTGAGCAAGCTATTATTGAAACTGTACCGGCTCAATACTTGTATAAAATGGATGATACAGCTTACTTCATGAATACTGAAACATATGACCAATATGAAATTCCTGTTGTCAATGTTGAGAACGAATTGCTTTACATCCTTGAAAACTCAGAAGTGAAAATTCAATTCTACGGAAGTGAAGTGATTGGGGTGACTGTTCCTACAACTGTTGAATTGACAGTTGCTGAAACTCAACCATCTATTAAAGGTGCTACAGTGACAGGTTCTGGTAAACCAGCTACAATGGAAACAGGTCTTGTGGTAAACGTTCCAGACTTCATCGAAGTAGGACAAAAATTGATTATCAATACAGCTGAAGGAACTTACGTTTCTCGTGCCTAATCAGCTCTAAAATAGGTCTGATAGAAAGGAACTTCTATGGCAACTGAACAATACGGCGAAATCGTCATTGCACCTCGTGTGCTAGAAAAAATTATTGCGATTGCGACTGCAAAAGTAGATGGTGTTCATTCTCTTGAAAACAAGAGTGTATCGGATAGCCTTTCAAAACGTGCTCTTGGACGTGGGGTTTACCTTCGTACACAAGAAGATGGTCAAATCTCTGTTGACATTTACCTCTATCTAGAGTATGGTGTAGCAGTCCCTAAAGTAGCGGTTGCGATCCAAAAAGCAGTAAAAACTGCTGTCTACAATATGGCAGATGTGACCTTGGATGATGTCAATATCCATGTGGTTGGAATCGTGACTGAAAAAGCAGCGAAACCTGATTTGAAAGATTTGTTTAATGAGGATTTCCTCAATGACTGATATTTTATTTGAATCACGTCGTGATCTACGGGAGCGTGCCTTTCAAGCTCTAATGAGTTTAGAGTATGAAGGGGATGTTGTAGAAGCCTGTCGATTTGCTTTTACTCATGACAAAGAGGAAACAGACCAGGAAGTGGAAATTCCAGCTTTTCTACTCAATTTGGTATCTGGTGTTCGTCAATCAAAGGATGAATTGGATCAACAGATTGCCCAACACTTGAAAACTGGATGGACCGTCGAACGCTTGACTCTAGTGGAGAAAAACATTCTTCGTTTGGGTGTGTTTGAAATCACTTCATTTGATACCCCTCAGTTGGTTGCAGTGAATGAAGCGATTGAATTAGCTAAAACATTTTCAGATGAAAAGTCTGCTCGGTTTGTGAATGGTGTCTTAAGTCAATTCGTAACGGAAGCAGAATAAGATAGAAAAGAAACCACCTCCGAGGGTGGTTTCTTTTTGAGTATAGAGCTTCGCTTGATCATGATAAGGAAAAAGACTGGTACAAAAGTCTTGCCTCTCAATTGATTTTGGATTGTCTAACAAGACGCAGTGGTTGAGTGGGCTCTACTGCGCTGATTTTATCAGCTTTTACAGCCCTACTCAACTGTGCGGAGGTGGGACGACGAAATCGAATTCTAACGAATTACCGATTTCTGTCCCACTCTCTTTTAAACACTTTTTCCAGGTAAAACACTAACAGGGAGAAAATAGCCTGTTGTTTTTACGTCTTTTCCTTCGATTTTTTGAAGAAGAAGGTCGACTGTCAGGCGAGCAATCTCTTGTAAGGGTTGCTTGATGGTGGTGAGACGGGGGAAATAATTTTCGATAAAGTAGGTCCCGTCATAGCCAATGATCTTCAGGTCTTCTGGAATGGCAATGCCGAGTTCGTCAGCGATTTTCATCACCAAAATAGCCGTTAGATCGTCAGACGCAAAGATGGCATCCGGTTTTTGCTGGGTCAAGATGGACTTGATTTCCATTTCTTTGCGAATGGGTGAATAATCACTGGAAACATTGATAATTTGTGCTTCTGGTAGGACGGAAGCAAAGCCAGCATGCCGGAGGCCAGTAGGGGAATTGGAGTTATCATTCCCTGTGAGCATGATAATCTTTTTTGCCCCCGTCTTGGCAAGGGTTTCCGCAGCGAGAACGCCCCCAGCGTAGTTATCCGACGAGACGACAGGAATCTCAGGGGAGAGGTTCCGGTCAAAGGCGATGATAGGAGCTGTGACTCGGTTATAATCTTCAATTCCCAGATTATGACTACCAGAAATAATCCCATCTACTTGATTGGCTTCTAGCATTTCGATGTATTCACGTTCTTTTTCCGAATCATGCTCGCTATTACAAATAATGGTTTTGTACCCATGTTTAAATAGTTCTTCTTCCAGTTTATCGATTAATTCTGCATAGAAGACATGGCTGATTTTTGGGAAGATTAAGCCAATTAACTTGGCTGATTTTCCTTGTAGGCTCCGAGCGATCGTATTGGGCTTGTAGCCCAATTCTCTCATGGCCTCTTTAACTTTTGAGACAGTTTTTTCAGATAAATAGCCCTTTTTGTTAATGACTCGTGAAACTGTCGTGGGGCTGACGCCAGCTAATTTGGCGACATCAGTGAGCTTTGCGACCATAGTCTAGTTCGTAGTATGTTCCAGTAGGTGTTCCGGATTTGATCAAGATACCAGTTTGATCAGCATGCGGGAAGACACGACCAGAGAATACCTTTTCTCCTTTGTTGATAAAGATTTCAAAAACCGAGTTATCGATGAAAATTGTAGCTGTTGTCGCTTGATTTTCGATCGGGCAAGTACGAGTAGTTCCAAACTCTTGGGCATACTGTTCGCCAGCTTGGCTACGGTCGACAATGACTTGACCATTTGCAATATCAAAAGTAATAGAAAGTCCTTTGCCTTCTTTATCGGCTAGGAGAATAATCTCACTTTTGCTATTGGCTTCAAAGGCTAATTCTAACTCGTAGCAATTATTGGTTGTTTCCTTGTTTGTAAATTCGGAAGAAGTGGAGCGGAGCTCTTTTACTGCTTCGACCGGATATTGATAAAGTTTACCGTCCTGAATAGTTAACTCTTTGACCAAAGAGAAGGCTCCTTGGTGGTCATAGCGATCGGATGGGTATGCGACATCTGGTAGACCTAACCAGCTAACCGTTAAGGCTCTTCCATCAGGAGTGTTGAAGCCTTGAGTTGCATAGGCTTCGAAGCCGTAGTCCAAGTTGTGTAATTCAGATACGTCAACGAGACGAGCTTGTTCAGGATCAAAAGAAGCCCCAATCTTATACATATTTGGGTAGATGTTATCGTAATCGAGGACTGCTTTGTCCAAGCCTTGAGGACAATACAGAAGAACTGCTTGCTCGCCGATGAAGACCAAGTTAGGACATTCCATCATATAAGCTGTACGATCATTGTTGAAATCAAGATCGCCTACTTCAACCCAGTTGGTATAATCGTTATTCACCGCTTTGTAAAGGCGAACGAATCCTTTTTTCTCAAGGTCTTGACCACCGACGATAGCATAGTATTGATCTTTGAATTTAAAAATCTGTGGGTCGCGGAAATGATCGGTAGCATCCTCTGGCTGATCAATGAGGATTTGGTCGATTTTTTCAAGATTTCCATCCTGATCTAAGAGGGCCCCAATTTGGTAGGGATGACGGATCCACTTCTCGTCTCGTACATTTCCTGTATAGAATAAGAAAAGTTTATCATCGAATTGCATAGCCGAACCAGAATAGGCTCCGTGGCTATCCAAAGGTGTGTCTGGTAAGACTTTAAGACCAGTTTCTTTAAAATGAACTAAATCATCACTTTCCAGTTGTACCCAAGACTTCAATCCGTGAGCGGCTCCAAAGGGAAAATTCTGGTAAAAGAGAATCCATTTACCATTAAAATAGGAGAAACCATTCGGGTCATTTAAAAGTCCAGTTTTGGGTTCGACATGGTAATGAGTATGCCAAGGAGAATTAGCCATGTTTTCTTTAATTTGTTTCTTTTCTTCTTCGGTCCAGTCTTCATACCGTTTGTACCGAAGTTCTGTTGTCCATTCCATTTGACTCCTCCAAAATTTTTCTTACTTCCATAGTACCGATTTCTATAAAAAAAAGCAAGACTTTGGCCAAAGAATTGAGAAAAAATGTCAAACGTTTATCATAAAATTTAGTAGGAGGAACTAGATTTGGTTTATGAAAACAAATGAAAGAATGAAAGTTTTTGAAAACAAGCTGATACAAAGCTTCTAATAGGATAGATAGATTGGGCATTAATGTGAATGAAAATGAAAAACAATTGTTTCAAACAATCAAAAATCGCAAAATGTTATCAAAAACTTTCTGCAAAACGGTTGACATATTTTTAATACGTGGTACAATTAAATGCGTAGAGACGGGTGAACCGTTTTCAAAACAATAAAAAATAAGGAGATTTTTGCAAATGTCAAATACAGAAATTGCAAAAAAAGTCATCGATGCGATCGGTGGAGTTGAGAACGTCAACAGTGTTGCTCACTGTGCGACTCGTCTTCGTGTGATGGTGAAAGATGAAGCGAAAGTCGACAAAAATGCTGTCGAAAATATTGAAAAAGTTCAAGGAGTTTTCTTTAACTCAGGTCAATACCAAATTATTTTTGGTACTGGAACTGTAAATAAGATCTATGATGAAGTTGTCGCTCTTGGATTGCCAACTTCAACTAAGGCTGAGATGAAAGCAGAAGCCGCTAAGCAAGGAAATTGGTTCCAACGGGCTATCCGTACTTTTGGTGATGTCTTTGTACCAATCATCCCAGTTATTGTTGCGACAGGTCTCTTCATGGGTGTCCGTGGACTCTTGAATGCCCTTGGTGTGACTCTTCCAGAAGATGTTACGACTTATACTCAAATCTTGACAGATACGGCCTTTATCATCTTGCCAGGTCTTGTCGTTTGGTCAACCTTCCGTGTCTTTGGTGGGAACCCAGCGGTTGGTATTGTTCTTGGTATGATGCTTGTTTCTGGTTCACTTCCAAATGCCTGGGCTGTTGCTTCTGGTGGTGAGGTGACTGCTATGAAATTCTTCGGCTTTATTCCTGTCGTAGGGTTGCAAGGATCTGTTCTTCCAGCCTTTATTATCGGGGTTGTTGGAGCTAAGTTTGAAAAAGCTGTTCGTAAAGTAGTTCCAGATGTCCTTGATCTCTTAGTGACACCATTTGTTACTCTTTTCGTAATGTCAATTCTTGGTCTATTCCTTATTGGACCAGTATTCCACGTTGTTGAAAACTACATTCTTCTTGGAACAAAAGCTGTTCTTAGCTTACCATTTGGTCTTGGTGGGTTGTTGATTGGTGGGGTACACCAAATTATTGTCGTATCAGGTGTTCACCACATCTTCAACTTGCTTGAAATTCAATTGCTTGCTGCTGACCATGCCAACCCATTTAATGCTATCATCACAGCTGCTATGACTGCTCAAGGAGCTGCTACTGTAGCGGTTGGTGTGAAAACTAAAAATCCTAAATTGAAAACTCTTGCTTTCCCAGCTGCTCTTTCTGCCTTCTTAGGTATTACTGAGCCTGCGATTTTTGGGGTTAACTTGCGTTTCCGTAAACCATTCTTCCTTTCATTGATTGCAGGTGCTATCGGTGGTGGATTGGCTTCACTTCTTGGTCTTGCTGGTACTGGTAGTGGAATCACAATCATTCCAGGTACAGTGCTTTATGTAAATGGTCAACTCCCACAATACTTCCTTATGGTAGCAGTATCATTTGCTCTTGGTTTTGCTCTTACTTACATGTTTGGTTTTGAGGATGAAGAACCTGAAACTGTAACTGAAAGTGCTACAACAGATCGTTTTGTTGAGGAAGCTGTGACTGGAACCGTTCCTGCAACTCTTCAAGATGAAACCATTATTTCACCAATCGTTGGGCAAGCTGTTGCTTTAGAAAATGTGAATGACCCTGTCTTCTCAAGCGGTGCTATGGGTCAAGGGATTGCAGTGAAGCCATCTGAAGGTGTCGTTTATGCTCCTGCAGATGCTGAAGTAACGATTGCTTTTGCAACTGGACATGCCTTTGGTTTGAAGACAGCGAATGGTGCTGAAATCTTGATCCACGTTGGGATTGACACTGTTTCAATGAATGGTGACGGTTTTGAGCAAAAAGTTGCACAAGGTGACAAGGTTAAAGCTGGTGATGTTCTTGGAACATTTGATTCTGCTAAAATTGCAGCAGCTAGTCTTGATGATACAACAATGGTCATCGTCACAAACACAGCTGACTATGCTTCAGTAACTCCAGTAGCTACTGGTGCAGTTGCTAAAGGCGATGCGATTATTGAAGTAAAAGCATAATTTAAAATATGATTGCTCAAGGACTGGTTAGGGTATCCTCCAGTCCTTGAATTTTGTTTGGAGATGAGGTTTGGAATAAAAAAGTTTCTCACCTAATGTTGAAACATAAATAAGAGTAGTTTTTTCTATAAGGAATAGAAGTGAACCGTTTTCCTTTATGATATAATAGAAAAAAAGAGAATTGAAGAAGAGGATTGATATGACTAAATTATATGGAAGTCTTGAAGCTGGTGGAACAAAGTTTGTTTGTGCTGTAGGTGACGAAAATAATAACGTCATTGAAAAGACACAGTTTCCAACAACAACCCCTATTGAAACCCTTGATAAATGTATTGAGTTTTTCTCTAAATTTGATAATCTTGCTGGTTTAGCGATTGGTTCATTTGGACCGATTGACATTGATAAAAATTCAAAAACATATGGTTTTATTACAACAACTCCCAAACCCCATTGGGCGAATATTGATGTGGTAGGGGCTTTCCGTCGTGCATTAAATGTACCGATTTACTTTACAACGGACGTAAATAGCTCGGCATATGGTGAAGTTGTCGCTCGTAATAATGCGGGTGCACGGATTGAAAACCTAGTCTACTATACAATTGGTACAGGTATTGGTGCAGGTGTCATCCAGCGTGGTGAATTCATTGGTGGAGTGGGACATCCTGAAATGGGCCATTACTATGTTGCTAAACACCCAATGGATGTTGAAAAAGAATTTAATGGTGTGTGCCCATTCCACAGAGGCTGTTTAGAGGGTCTTGCGGCTGGTCCAAGTCTGGAAGCTCGTACTGGTATTCGTGGGGAAAATATCGAACTCAATAGCTCTGTATGGGATATCCAGGCCTACTATATTGCTCAAGCTGCTGTCAATGCTACTGTAACCTTCCGACCAAATGTGATTGTATTTGGCGGAGGAGTGATGGCACAACAGCATATGTTGGATCGCGTTCGTGAAAAATTCACAGTATTATTGAACGGCTACTTACCAGTTCCAGATGTTCGTGACTACATCGTGACTCCTGCGGTAGCTGGAAATGGTTCAGCAACCTTGGGTAACTTTGTCTTAGCAAAACAAGTCAGCAAAAAAGACTAATCAGGTAAGGCTGAATCAACAAAAAGCATGAAATGCTAGGGGAGGGAGTTCTTCGTCGGTAAGATGGATGAATGACCTTCTCTTTTTTAAGCAAGAGAGGAGAGAAGATGGAAAAAGCCATTATGAAGGATCCCTTCTTTTTGAGTCAAGTGTCTGAAGAAGCGACAAAAGAGGATTTGTATCTGGCGCAAGATTTACAAGATACCTTACGAGCTCACCAGGATTCCTGTGTTGGCATGGCGGCCAATATGATTGGTGTACGCAAGCGAGTGATCATTATCCAATTTGGTTTGATGCCCTTGGTTCTCTTTAACCCTGTTCTAGTCAAGAAAGAAGGAGTTTATGAGACAGAAGAGGGGTGCCTTTCTTTGGCAGGGAGCCGAAAAACGAGCCGCTTTGAAAAGATTCAGGTCTCCTATCGCGACATGAATTGGAAGCCTCAGCTCATAAGCTTAGAAGGTTTTGCGGCTCAGATCTGCCAGCATGAGCTAGATCACCTGGAAGGGATTTTGATCTAGGTCCAGTTGCTGCTTATTAAGGAATCGATCGAAGAGAAATTGTTGATGAAAAAAGAATATTTGTTCTATGAACGGGTTAGACCATTTTTTGTGTCCCATCCCTATTATCTTTCTTTATTAAAGTGGGCTAACCGCCTCGTCACCCTCCTGATGCCACTCCTTTACTTTTATGTTCTTTGGGCAGCCTATCTGAAAGCTTCCGAGCTTTGGGTTGTTCTTGCCTATCTGTTGGTTCCAGCCTCTGGCTTTATTTTATTGAGTGTCATTCGAAAAGCAATCAATTGGCCCCGTCCCTATGAGCTTGGCGCATTTCCACCTCTCTTAGAGAGAGAAGGCAAGGGGAGTTCCATGCCAAGTCGGCATGTTTTTTCGGCGGCAATCATTTCGACGGTAGCTTGGGGTGTGAATCCTCTTCTATCGAGCCTAGGTCTCTTCTTGGCTCTGCTATTGGCAGGAGTTCGTGTTCTGGCGGGACTCCATTTTGTCCGTGATGTCGTAGTCGGATTTGTCGTTGCACTCCTATGGGGGATCGTCAGTTTTTCTCTATTAGGAATTTTCTGATAGAGGCTGTATGAGAGAAGAAAGAAATGATTAAAAACTGCCTAACTTAGTTAGGCAGTTTTTAATTATGTGAGATTTGGTGTTGGAATTTTTGGAAGAACCGTTCACGTTCTTCTATAATCGCAGGACTAGGGTTTTTGAGGGAAGTTAACAAATCAACCAAGTCAGGTGTGACTTCTCGAATCAGCTCTCCCAGTGACCAAATGGCTGTTGCAATATGAATCTGGTTTTGCGAGGTTTCGATGATTTCTAACAGTTTAGGAATAGCAGACCGGTCATTAGCATTGGCCAAAGCAATGATAGCATTGCGCTGGAGAATATTCTTTCCCCGCCAACTACCAGCGACCATTCCAAATTTTTCCTTGAATTGTCCATTGGATAACTCAATAAAGGGGATTAATTCTGGATGAGCTAGTTCAGGATCGATATCAGTGGCTAATGGATTGTCCAGACCACGATTGTAGGGGCAACAGATTTGACAGATATCACAACCGTAGATGACCGTTTTAATCTTTTTACGGAATTCCAGATCCATCATCCCTTTGTCTTGAGTCTGAAAGGATAGGCAACGTCGGGCATTCATGGTGCCATCCCCGATTAAGCAAGAAGTCGGGCAGGCTTCTACACAGCGGTTACAATCTCCGCAACCATAGTCAACGGCTTGATTGGGTTCAATCTCTAGGTTGGTGATAAGCTCCCCTAAAAACATATAAGAACCGTATTCTTTTGAGATGACGAGGCCGTTCTTTCCGATAAAGCCAATCCCTGCTCGTTGAGCAACCGCGGTATCCACTAAGGCACCGGTATCCACCATGCCCTTGTATTCGAAGTCGGCGGTTAATTCTTCAATCCCTCGTGCTAGGCGGTCTAATTTATCCTGCAAGACATAGTGATAATCAAGGCCCCAACTATTGGGGGTGAATTTTCCGCGTTTATAGGCTGTCTTCTGAGGTTGTTGTTTTAACTTGTGAGGATAGGCAACGGCAATGGAGATAATCGTTTTAGCAGAAGCTAAACTTAAGCGTGGTTGGATTCGTTCTTCAATATTTTTGTGCTCAAAACCAGAATTCCGGCCTTCTTCCACAGCTAGGCGGAGGGATTTTTCTAAATAGGAAAAATCATCCGCAGTGGTAAAGCCGATTTTTGAAATACCAATGGAGTGAGCCAATTCGATAATGGATTCTTTGAGGTTCATATTCCTATTATAGCGGAAAGCCGGTAAAAATGCGAAAAACGTGCAAAAAATTAAAAAGGGGCTAAAGAATTTGGCAAGGCTTTCAAAAACGAGTGAAATTTGGTATAATAAGGTATTGAATACAAGGATATATGGAGGCAGGTATGTCACAACCGCTATTTTTACAATCAGTTATGCAGGAAAAGATTTGGGGTGGAACTAGATTACGAGATGAGTTTGGCTATGAAATCCCGAGCGATCATGTAGGTGAATACTGGGCTATTTCGGCCCATCCACATGGTGTTTCTGTTGTTAAGAACGGACCTTATGCTGGAATGGGCTTAGACCAACTATATGCTGAGCATCGCGAATTGTTTGGGAATCGACCAGAACCGGTCTTTCCTTTGTTGACAAAGATTCTAGATGCTAATGACTGGCTCAGTGTTCAGGTTCACCCAGATGATGCCTATGGAATGGAGCATGAAGGAGAACTTGGGAAAACTGAGTGCTGGTACATTATTGCCGCTGATGAAGGGGCAGAGATTATCTATGGTCACCACGCTCAGTCTAAGGAAGAATTGCGTCAAATGATTGAAGCCAAAGAATGGGATGATCTGTTAGCACGGGTTCCTGTGAAAGCGGGAGATTTCTTCTATGTGCCAAGTGGTACCATGCATGCCATCGGTTCGGGTATCTTAATCTTGGAAACCCAGCAATCGAGCGATACAACTTATCGAGTTTACGACTTTGATCGCAAAGATAATCAAGGAAATTTACGTGAGTTGCACATTAAACAGTCCATTGATGTGCTGAACTTAGGGGCTCCAGCGAATAGCCGACCAGTTGAGGAAAAAGTCGATCACTTGTCATCGACTTTGTTAGTGGCCAATGATTTCTTTGGTGTTCACAAGTGGGTAGTCAATGGGGAAGTCCGATTTGAAAAGACCCATGATTATAGCTTGGTGAGCGTTCTCTCAGGGCAAGGAAGTCTTCAGGTAGATGGGGTAGATTATCCGATTGGAAAAGGAGACCACTTTATCTTAACGAGTGAAGTTGAATCTTGGACTTTGGAAGGGCAAGATTTAGAATTGATCGTGAGTCATCCATAAAAAAGAAAGGGTTTGAGTTAAAAGCTGTGGAACAACTCAACCCTTTTTTATCTGAAAACTATTTTTATGTTAAGTCTTGACTCTGACCTAAGGGGAGAGATTATACTATCTTTGTAATACTCTTCGAAAATCAAATTCAAACCACGTCAGCATCGCCTTACCGTACTCATGTACAGCCTGTGGCTAGCTTCCTAGTTTGCTCTTTGATTTTCATTGAGTATAAGGAGGAAATCATGTACCATATCAAAGAAGCTGCAGAGCTGTCAGGTGTCTCTGTCAAGACCTTGCACCACTATGACAAGATAGGACTTCTCGTCCCTGTGAAATCTGAAAATGGCTATCGGACATACAGTCAAGAAAATTTAGAACGACTACAGGTGATTCTCTACTACAAGTATCTAGGATTTTCCTTAGACCAAATAGCAGAACTCTTAGCTGAAGAAAAATCTAACTTATTGCCCCATTTGACCAAACAGTTGGACTATTTGACTCAAGAAAGACAACGTCTGGATACCTTGATTTCTACCTTGCAAAAAACCATTCAAGAACAAAAAGGAGAAAGAAAAATGACCATTGAGGAAAAATTCACTGGATTTAGCTACCAAGATACTCAAAAATACCAGCAAGAGGCGGTAGATAAGTACGGTCAAGAAGTCATGGACCAAGCGCTTGAACGTCAAAAAGGTCGAGAAGAGGAGGCGACAAGAGCCTTTAATCAAGTCTTCCAAGTCTTGGCGAAAAACTTCCAGGCTGGTTTGCCAGTAACAGCATCGGAAAATCAAGAAGAAGCAGCCAAACTTTTAGACACGATTCGAACGTATGGATTTGACTGCTCTATAGAGGTTTTTAGCCATATCGGCAAAGGCTATGTCTATAATCCAGAATTCAAGGAAAACATCGACAAGTTTGGAGCTGGTACAGCCCAGTACACTTCGGATGTCATTGCCTTTTATGTCGAAAATCAAGCAAAATAAAAAAGTGAGAGTGGGACAGAAATCGGTAATTCGTTAGAATTCGATTTCATCGTCCCACCTCCGCACAGTTGAGTAGGGCTGTAAAAGCTGATGAAATAAGCGTAGTAGGGCCCACTCAACCACTGCGTCTTGCTCGACAATCCAAAAATAATTGAGAGGCTAGGATTTTTTTCCCGGCCTCGTTTTTCGCTTGGATAAATTTGAAAAGAAGCTGGCAGATCTAAGAGAGCTTGAATGAATGAAGACAATGAAAACTTTATGAAAATTTCATAATTTAAGTTGACAGTCTTGAAAAAAAGGAGTAGAATAACCCCTGTTTTATGAAAAAGAGGCAGGGAATTCCCGGCCTCATGATCTTTTTTCAAGGAGTTTTTTATGTTTTCAACATTGAAAAAATGGTTTATTGGCCGTCCGTTGAAATCTGGTGCAGAAGGTGAAGGAGGATTGCTAGGGAAAATGCAGGCCTTGGCTATGCTCTCTAGTGACGCACTTTCTTCTATTGCCTATGGTCCAGAGCAAGTTATCCTGGTCTTGATGACCGTATCAGCAGGAGCCATTTGGTGGTCCATTCCAATTGGGATTGTGGTCCTGGTTCTCCTAGCCAGTTTAACGATTTCTTATCGTCAGGTCATTCATGCCTACCCTCAAGGGGGAGGAGCCTATATGGTGACTTCGGAGAACCTGTCTCCCAAAGCGGGGTTGATCGCTGGTGGAAGTCTTTTGGTTGACTATATGCTGACAGTAGCGGTATCTGTTTCTTCCGGTGCAGATGCTATCACGTCAGCGATTCCCTCTCTTCATCCTTATAATCTTCACATTTCCATTTTGTTGGTCTTGCTTTTGATGCTGATGAACCTTCGGGGACTGCGCGAATCGGCCACATCCTTGATGATTCCGGTCTACCTGTTCATCGTCAGTACCATTGCCTTAATCGGCTATGGCGTGATCCAAATTTTGACAGGGCATTTGGCCTATAACGCGACTGCGCATGTTGGCCAAACTATTTCAGGGGTTAGCATTATTCTCTTGTTGCGGGCCTTTACGAGTGGATCGGCTTCCCTAACAGGGGTTGAAGCCATCTCCAATTCGGTTCCCTTCTTTAAGAAACCAAAAGCAAAGAATGCTGCCTCTACTTTGACCATTATGGCTTTGATTTTGGGGATCATGTTTGCAGGGATTACCTTCCTTAATTACTGGGTGGGTGTTGTTCCGGCAAAAGGGGTAACAACTCTAGCCCAAATGGCCCAAGCCATCTTAGGGAATTCCCCAGTCGGTCAAGCCTTCTTTTACGTCTTTCAATTATCAACAGCCTTGATCCTGGCAGTAGCGGCGAATACTGGTTTCTCAGCCTTTCCAATGTTGGCCTTTAACATGGCTAAAAACAAATACATGCCACACATGTATATGGAAAAAGGAGATCGTCTGGGCTATTCCAATGGGATTTTGACCTTGGCGATTGGTGCCATCGTCTTGCTCTTGATCTTTGATGGACAAACAGAAAGCTTGATTCCGCTTTATACCATTGGGGTCTTCATTCCTTTTGCCCTTTCTCAAACAGGGATGGTCATTCATTGGAAACGCCAATATCAAAAAGGATTTCTTAAGTATTCGCTGGCTAATATCCTCGGGGCTGCTATCTGTTATGGGATTGTCTTGATCCTCTTGTTGTTCCGTCTGAGTGAGATCTGGCCTTTCTTCCCTATAATCGGTCTTTTACTTTGGATGTTCTTGAGCATCCGTAATCACTATGATAAAGTTGCGTCTCAATTGCGTTTGGGAAGGAAGATCGAAAAGACAAATTACGCGGGCAATACTGTCATTGTCCTTGTTGGGAATGTCACTCAGGTAAGTGTGGGAGCTATGAGTTATGCAAATAGCCTAGGAAACGATGTTGTAGCGATGCACGTATCAACGGAAGAAACCAAGGTCAAAGATGCTGAGGTAGCAGAAGAATTTAAGCATTATTTCCCTCATATTCGCTTTGAAAATGTTATGACAAGTTACCGGGACATTATCCAACCAACAGTTGAATTTGTCTCAAAAGTAGCTGAGGAGGCCAAGGAAAAAGGGAACACCGTCACAGTCTTAGTTCCTCAATTCATCCCTAAAAAACATTGGCAAAATATTCTCCACAACCAAATGAGTTTGAAATTAAAGTATGCACTTCGTTGGCATGAAGAAGTGGTTGTGGCAAGCTATTCTTACCATTTGTCTGAATAACTATCGTATAAAGAAGAGATGTCTGCTATAGAGGTGATTCGGATTAAAAACAAAGTTGCCTAAAACTTTCCTAATGTGAGTGCGGACGTCAGCGAACTTCTTCGAAGTTCCAAGACTAAATCAAGATACAAAGGGCGTCTGCGGATAAAGTCAAAATAGGAAGTTTGACGCAGAATCTTTTGATTCTAGGAAAACTTATCTTTTTGACACAATCCGTAGCCCGTGTTCAATTTGTATTGAGCCCCTTCGCTTTTTGGTTTTCAGGCTCAGGCTAAAACAGTTCACCGAACTGTTTTACTCTCAATAATTCCGAGTGCCTGAAATACAATTGTTTCAGGCACTTTTCTCACAGCAGAAAGTTTTAGTAGATGATTGAATGATTCTAACGAGTATAATTTTTATAGAATTTATTAGATTTGTATAAATGAACAGTTTGTCTCCACTTTCAGATGTCTGCTTGAGCAGGCATCTTTTTGAATTTTCTCACACGAAAAACCCACTCGAAAGTCTTGTAAGATACAGCCTTTATCTTGAAAAAATGTTTAAAAAATGCTATAATAAAAAGAACGTTTAAAATTTAAGAAATTTGAAAAGTAAGGAAACTAATGGCTAATTTATTAAAAACGATTATCGAAAATGATAAAGGTGAATTAAGACGATTGGAAAAGATGGCAGACAAGGTCTTCTCATACGAAGATCAAATGGCTGCCTTGTCAGATGATGAACTGAAAGCGAAAACAGAAGAGTTCAAGCAACGCTACCAAGATGGCGAATCATTGGATGATCTCCTCTATGAAGCTTTTGCGGTAGTTCGCGAAGGTGCCAAGCGTGTCTTGGGCTTGTTCCCATATAAAGTACAGGTCATGGGTGGGATTGTTCTTCACCATGGTGACGTTCCAGAAATGCGTACAGGGGAAGGGAAAACCTTGACTGCGACCATGCCGGTATATTTGAATGCCCTATCTGGTAAAGGAGTACACGTTGTCACTGTCAACGAATACCTGACAGAACGGGATGCGACAGAGATGGGGGAATTGTACTCATGGCTTGGTCTTTCAGTAGGGATTAACCTAGCAGCAAAATCTCCATCTGAGAAAAAAGAAGCTTATCTCTGTGATATTACCTACTCGACTAACTCAGAGATTGGATTTGACTATCTTCGTGATAACATGGTTGTTCGTGCCGAAAACATGGTACAACGTCCTTTGAACTATGCCTTGGTCGATGAGGTAGACTCTATCTTAATCGATGAAGCCCGTACGCCATTGATTGTCTCAGGTCAGACTTCTACAGAAACTAGCCAACTTTATCACATGGCGGATGCCTTTGTGAAATCTTTGGAGGAAGAAGACTACATTATTGATGTCCCTTCAAAAACCATTGGTTTGTCAGATTCTGGGATTGATAAGGCTGAAAGCTACTTTAAGCTTGAAAACTTGTATGACATTGAAAATGTTGCTTTGACGCACTACATTGACAATGCACTCCGTGCCAACTACATCATGATTTTGGATATCGACTATGTGGTCAGTGAGGATCAAGAAATCTTGATCGTCGACCAATTTACAGGTCGTACCATGGAAGGTCGTCGTTATTCAGATGGCTTGCACCAAGCGATTGAGGCTAAAGAAGGTGTACCAGTCCAAGAAGAAACCAAAACATCCGCTTCTATTACTTACCAAAACTTGTTCCGGATGTACAAGAAACTTTCAGGTATGACAGGTACTGGTAAAACAGAAGAAGAAGAATTCCGTGAAATCTACAACATTCGCGTTATTCCAATTCCAACCAACCGTCCGATTGCTCGTATCGACCATCCAGACCTTCTCTACCCAAGCTTGAAATCGAAGTTTAAAGCTGTAGTAGAAGATGTAAAAGCTCGCTATGAAAAAGGACAACCAGTCTTGGTGGGTACCGTTGCCGTTGAAACCAGTGACTACCTATCTAGTCTCTTGGTTGAAGCGGGCGTTCCTCACGAAGTCTTGAATGCGAAAAACCACTACAAAGAAGCGCAAATCATCATGAACGCTGGTCAACGTGGTGCCGTTACCATCGCGACCAACATGGCCGGACGTGGTACCGATATCAAGCTCGGCGAAGGGGTTCGTGAACTCGGTGGACTTTGTGTGATTGGTACAGAGCGTCATGAAAGCCGTCGTATTGATAACCAGTTGCGTGGACGTTCTGGACGTCAAGGAGACCCAGGTGAATCTCAATTCTACCTTTCTCTTGAAGATGAGTTGATGCGTCGTTTCGGTTCAGAGCGCATCAAAGCCTTGTTGGACCGCTTCAAACTAAGCGAAGAAGAATCTGTCATCAGATCTAACATGTTTACACGCCAAGTCGAAGCAGCTCAAAAACGAGTGGAAGGGAACAACTATGACACTCGTAAGCAAGTCCTTCAGTATGACGATGTCATGCGGGAACAACGTGAGATTATCTACTCTCAACGCTATGATGTTATTACAGCGGATCGTGACTTGGCGCCAGAAATCAAGGCCATGATCAAGCGGACGATTAAACGGATCGTTGAAGGAGCGAGCCACTCAAGCAAGGAAGAACGAATCGAAGCTATCTTGAATTTTGCCAAATACAATTTGGTCCCTGAAGATACGATTTCAGAGAGTGATATTGAAGGCAAATCTGATAAAGAAGTGATTGATTACTTGTTTAAACGTGCTGAAGAGGTTTATGAAAACCAAGTAGCGAAATTACGCGATGAAGAAGCAGTAAGAGAATTCCAAAAAGTCTTGATTCTTCGTGTTGTGGATAGCAAATGGACTGATCACATCGATGCCTTGGATCAATTGCGTAATGCTGTCGGCCTCCGTGGTTATGCACAAAACAATCCTGTGGTTGAATACCAATCAGAAGGATTCCGTATGTTCAACGATATGATTGGCTCCATCGAGTTTGATGTGACTCGTTTGATGATGAAAGCTCAAATCCACGAACAAGAGCGTCCACGTACAGAACACAGTATTTCAACGACAGCGACTCGTAATATTGCCGCTCAAAAAACTGATTTACCAGAAGATCTTGATTTGAGTCAAATCAAACGCAATGACATTTGTCCATGTGGATCTGGTAAGAAATTTAAAAACTGCCACGGTAAAAAACTCTAATCGTATGAAAGGATCAGCCTATGTCTTTTACAGCTACTAGCCCAATCATTGATGAAACAGCAGTAACCTCTCTTTATCGCTTAGAAGGTAAACATTTGGCTCGCAAAGAAGCGCGTGACCGTGAATTAGCCTCTATTTTGAAAGGGGAAGACAAGCGGATTTTGCTTGTGATGGGACCATGTTCATCAGATAATGAGGAAGCAGTGATGGAATATGCTCGTCGCCTTGCAGCCCTTCAAGAAGAAGTTAAAGATCGGGTCTTCATTGTGATGCGAGTCTACACTGCCAAACCTCGGACCAATGGAGATGGCTATAAAGGATTGATGCATCAACCGGATACCGCTTCAGAACCTAGCTTTGTAGCTGGTTTAAAGGCTGTTCGTCGCCTACATCATCGAGTGATTACCGAAACTGGTTTGACAACAGCAGACGAATTGTTGTATCCAGAGACCTACCCATTTGTTGAGGATTTACTTTCCTATGTTGCTATTGGGGCACGTTCTGTAGAAGATCAAGGCCATCGATTTGTAGCAAGTGGCATCTCAGTCCCAACTGGATTGAAAAATCCAACTTCTGGAAATCTATCGGTCATGTTTAATGCAATTTATGCTGCACAACATGGGCATCATTTCTTCTATAACGGTCGTTCTGTGGAGACAAGTGGAAATCCATTCGGACATGCTATTCTGCGTGGAGCCTTAGACGCGAATGGGAAAAATATTCCGAACTACCACTATGAAGATCTGCTAGAAGCTGCGCATCGCTACCAAGCCTTGGGCTTGCAACATCCATTTATCCTGGTTGATACCAATCATGATAATTCTGGGAAAAAATTTGCTGAGCAGATTCGCATTGTCAGAGAAACCCTTACAAATCGTAGCTGGAATCCAATTATCCATGATGTAGTCCGTGGATTTATGATTGAATCTTATCTAGAGGACGGTCGTCAAGATCAACCAGAAGTATTTGGTCAATCGATCACAGACCCATGCTTGGGTTGGGAAAAGACAGAAAGCTTAGTACGAGAAATTTATCAGTATGTAGCTGAATAAGAGGAGAGGGCTGGAGAAAACATTCTCAGCCCTTTCCTTCTTAAATAGAGTGGCTGATAGAGAATCATTAAAGAGGAAAAAATATGATTGTTGGACATGGGATAGATATCGAATCGATCCAATCCATTGAACAAGCCTACCAGAGACATCCGAGATTTGCTTCCAAGGTGTTGACAGAGACGGAGCGAAAACGGTTCGACCAATTATCTGGGAAAAGGAAAATGGAATACCTGGCAGGTCGATGGTCTGCCAAAGAAGCCTTTTCCAAGGCTTGGGGAACAGGAATTGGTCCAGTAGGATTTCAGGATCTGGAAATTCTAACCAATCAAAAAGGAGCTCCCTATTTTTCAAAAGCTCCTTTTAGTGGAAAGATTTGGGTATCGATTAGTCACTCAGGCGATTTAGTTTCGACCAGTGTCATTTTGGAGGAAAGAAATGAAAGCTAGTATACATAGACCAACGCGAGCATATGTGGATGTAGAGGCTATTGCCTATAATGTTCAACAAATACAAGCCCATATTCCGAAAGAGACCTTGACCTTTGCAGTTGTCAAGGCAAATGCATACGGCCATGGGGTTGAGCCAGTGGTAGAACGCTTATTGCCACTAGTAGATGCTTTTTGTGTCTCCAACTTAGATGAAGCCTTGGAAGTTCGCCAAGTAGCAGGTGAAAAGCCGATTTTAATTTTGGGCGTTGCACCAGTAGAACACGTTGCGATTGCCATCAAAGAGGAAATTCGTTATACAGTAGCTAGTCTCGAGTGGTTGAAAGCATTGTTGGCTGAAAAGTCTGATTTGACTGGGTTGAAGGTTCATATTAAAGTGGATTCAGGAATGGGACGAATTGGTTTTCGTTCGGCAGAAGACTTGCAGGAAGCTATGATCTTATTAAGAGACCATGGAGCAGAAGTGGAAGGGATCTTTACTCATTTTGCTACAGCTGATGAGAAAGATGACCGGCATTTCCAAGGCCAATTGCAACGATTTAAGAGCTTGTTGGAACTCTTGCCCTATACTCCGAAAATCGTTCATGCCAGCAATTCAGCAACGACTTTATGGCATGCTGATACTATTTTTAATGCTGTCCGACTGGGCGATGTCATGTATGGGCTCAATCCAAGTGGAAGAGAGTTAGAGCTTCCCTATAGTATCCGTCCTGCTTTGAGTCTGGAAACAGAATTGGTCCATATCAAACCACTAGAAGTGGGGCAGACAGTTGGCTATGGAGCGACCTATCAGACTAGTGAGGAAGAGTGGATTGGGACCATTCCAATTGGCTATGCAGATGGCTGGACCAGAGATATGCAAGGTTTTCATGTCCTTGTTGATGGGGAATTCTGTCCGATTGTCGGTCGCGTATCCATGGACCAAATCACCATTCGCCTACCGAAGGCCTACCCGATTGGGACTAAGGTAGTATTGATCGGAAGGGATGGTGATCTAGCTATAACGACAACGGATGTAGCAGTCTATCGAGGTACCATCAACTATGAGGTTGTTTGTGTCCTGAGCGATCGCGTACCAAGAGTTTATCGTCCAACAAAGGAAGACAGTGGGAAGTAAGTTGTTTGTCTTTTCCCAGCTTCCTTTTATAAAAAGTTCGAGATGAAAGAGGTTGATGACGGAGGTCCCAGCCTCCTTTCTTATCTAGGAGGAAAGAATGAACTTACACCAACCACTTTCTGTCCTGCCAGGAATTGGACCGAAATCAGCAGAGAAATACAAAAAATTGGGAATCGAAACGGTTGAGGACCTCTTGCTCTACTTCCCATTTCGGTATGAAGATTTTAAAACAAAAAATGTTTTAGACCTGGAAGATGGAGAAAAAGCAGTTGTTTCTGGAATTGTTGCCACTCCAGCTAATGTCCAGTATTATGGTTACAAGCGTAACCGGCTTCGCTTTACCATTAAACAAGGGGAGCTGGTCCTAGCAGTTAGTTTCTTTAACCAGCCCTATCTAGCGGACAAGATTGAACTAGGGCAAACAGTGGCTGTCTTTGGTAAATGGGATAAGGCCAAGGGAGCTTTGACAGGGATGAAGCTGTTAGCCCAAGTCGAAGATGACCTCCAACCGGTCTATCGCTTATCTCAAGGGGTGAGCCAGTCAGCTCTAGTAAAGGTTATCAAGACGGCTTTTGAAGCAGGTTTAGACAACTTGTTGGAAGAAAATTTACCCCAGATTTTAATGGATAAGTACCACTTGCTTTCTCGCAGACAAGCAGTCAGGGCTATGCATTTTCCCAAGGATCTTGAGGAATATAAGCAGGCCTTGAGACGAGTGAAATTTGAAGAATTGCTCTTTTTCCAATTGCAACTGCAGGTCTTGAAGGAAGAAAATCGTTCCGTCGGACAGGGAATCGTCCTGGATTGGGATAAGAAGAAGCTAAAAGATCTTCAAGCTAAGCTTCCTTTTACGTTGACAGAAGCTCAGGAGCGAAGTCTGAACGAAATTCTAGCAGATATGCGCTCTCCTTACCACATGAATCGTCTCTTGCAAGGAGATGTCGGAAGCGGGAAGACCGTCGTTGCTGGACTGGCCATGTATGCTGCTGTAACTGCTGGCAAGCAAGCAGCCTTGATGGTCCCAACTGAAATCCTAGCTGAGCAACATTTACAAAGTTTGACCTCTCTCTTTCCTAGTCTTAGAATTCTTCTTTTAACAGGCAGTCTAAAAGCTGTGGAGAGAAGAGAACGCTTGGAATTGATTCAGACAGGGCAAGTGGACCTTATTGTGGGAACTCATGCCTTGATTCAGGAGGGGGTTCATTTTCATGATCTCGGATTGGTCATTATTGATGAGCAGCACCGTTTCGGCGTGGCCCAAAGACGGATCCTGCGTGAAAAGGGCCAAAATCCGGATGTCTTGATGATGACAGCGACCCCAATTCCCCGGACTCTAGCAATCACTGCTTTTGGAGATATGGATGTTTCGATTATCGACCAAATGCCAGCAGGTCGAAAAGAGATTATCACCCGCTGGGTCAAGCATCAACAGTTAAATTTAGTCTTGGATTGGCTGGTCAAAGAAATCCAAAAAGGTTCCCAAGCCTACGTTATTTCACCCTTGATTGAAGAATCTGAAGCCTTGGACCTCAAAAATGCTATTGCCTTAGAGGGAGAATTGATTGCTTATTTTGGAGACCGAGCCCGTATTGCTCTCCTTCATGGTAAGATGAAGGGGGAAGAAAAAGAGGCCATTATGCAGGCCTTTAAGCAGGGAGGAATTGACTTACTAGTTTCTACAACTGTAATCGAGGTCGGCGTCAATGTTCCCAATGCTACCGTCATGATTATTATGGATGCAGACCGCTTTGGTTTGAGCCAATTGCACCAGTTGAGAGGTCGGGTAGGGCGTGGTGATAAGCAGTCTTACGCAGTATTAGTTGCCAATCCCAAAACAGAATCTGGTAAGCGTCGGATGAAAATCATGACCGAAACCACCAATGGGTTTGTCTTGGCAGAAGAAGACCTCAAGCTACGAGGCTCTGGGGAAATCTTTGGAACGCGTCAATCAGGTATACCAGAATTTCAAGTAGCCAACCTCATTGAAGATTATCCGATTTTAGAGGAAGCGCGAAAGGTAGCTGTTCAGGTGGTCACGACTCCTAATTGGCGTGAACACTCAGACTGGCACTGTCTGTCTCTGCATTTGGAGCAGAAAGAACACCTGGATTAAGAAGGAATAAGAAAGAGACTGGGACAAAAGTCCAAGCCTCTCAATTGTCTTTGGATTATCGAGCAAGACGCAGTGGTTGAGTGGGCTCTACTTCGCTGATTTTATCAGCTTTTACACCCCTACTCAACTGTGCGGAGGTGGGACGACGAAATCGAATTCTAACGAATTACCGATTTCTGTCCCACTCTCTTTTTATCTTATTTTAAGTTAGTGGACCTATAATCGTAAAAAATAGAAAAGAGGTCTTAGCTGTGCGAACCATGTTAAAATTCATCTTGTCAATCATTATCTCAGTCCATCAGAGCTATTTTTAAATACAAAAGGCGGATGTATCCATCATCGTGCCTTCTATCTATATTTTAACCTTCTATATAGTCTCTCAATTCATCGCCTTTTAATCCGGCATTGAGAGCAATCAATAGTTTCAGCCGGGCCTTAGCTGCATTGAGCTCTTTGACAAAGAAGATGCCGTGCTCGTGAAGGTTGACTCCGCCCCCATCGTAAGCATAGACAGGTTCCGCAATTCCATTGAAGCAACGGGACACCAAGGCAATAGGAAGGCCAGCCTCTTGAAATTCAAAGAGTTTCTCAGCCACTTCCTTTGGAAGATTCCCAGCTCCAAAGGCTTCAATGATCAAACCATCCATTTGCTGGACATCTAGTAGGTCAAGGACTTCTGTTTTCATGCCAGCATAGGCTGAAATGATGGGGACAACTCCCTTGATTTCTTGCAAATCAAAACGCACACGGGGTTCTGCTGTTTTGAAGAAAAGAACTTCTTTTTTCATGACCAAGCCTAGAGGGCCATGTGTGGGGGTCTGGAAGGTGCTGACATTGGTGGTATGTGTTTTGGTCACGTACTTGGCTGCATGGACTTCATCATTCATCACGACCAAGACACCCTTGTCTTGTGATTTGGGATCTGCTGCAACTCGGATGGCAGTCAGATAGTTATAGACGCCGTCGCTTCCTAATTCATTGGAGCTTCTCATGGCTCCTGTTAAGACTACTGAAATAGTTGGCAAGTCCATGGTATCTAAGAAGTAGGCTGTTTCTTCAAGAGTATCGGTACCATGGGTAATGACAATCCCATCATACTGGGAAGCCTCTTTCTGAATCTTATGATAGAGTTGTAACATGTGCTGAGGAGTTACATGAGGGCTGGGTAAATTTAAAAAATCTTCTGAAGTAAGCTCAACCCCTGCCAGTGACAGATCAATATGGTTCATGGGGTTGGATGAATTGGTCACGACAGCTCCAGAGTCATCCGCCTGCATGGAGATGGTCCCTCCTGTATGAAGGGCCAAAATTTTCTTAATCATGTGTGTCTCCTTGGAATGTGTGTTATAATTTATTGTATCATAAAACGGAAAGAAAGCAGTCATCATGGAAATAAAAGCGGTCTTTTTTGACATTGACGGAACCTTGGTCAATGATAGTCGAATGGTCTTGAAGTCAACTGAAAAAGCCATTCGCGCCTTAAAGGAACAAGGAATTTTTGTTGGTTTGGCAACAGGGCGAGGACCCTTCTTTGTCCGTCCTTTTATCGAGCGCTATGACTTTGATTTTGCGGTCACCTATAATGGTCAGTATATTTTTACCAAGGACAAGGTCTTATCTGCTTCTCCAATTGATAAGAAGAATCTGCATGACTTGATTGACTACGCAAAAAACCATCGCATTGAGATCGCCTTAGGAACAGAAGATGGAGTTGAAGGCTCTCGCATTATGAGTTTTGGTCTGAGCCCTGTTTCTCAATGGTCTGCTCGTTTTGTACCAAAAGGCTTTTCGAAGGCAGTTAGTCAAGGTTTTAACAAAATAGTCAGCAAGGCTGTCCCTCAGGATCAAAAGCAACTGCAACAAATTGCCCAGGGACCAGTTTATCAGGTTCTCTTATTAGCTAGTCCTAAAGACACTCAAAAAGTTGAGCAAGCTTTTCCTGAATTAAAATTTACTCGTTCCAGCCCCTTTGCGGCGGACGTTATCAATCCAGACAACTCAAAATTGGAAGGGATTCGGATCGTAGGAGAAGAATTTGGATTTTCAATGGACCAGGTGATGGCCTTTGGAGATTCAGATAATGACTTGGAAATGCTCTCGGGTGTTGGCTTATCGATTGCGATGGGCAATGGAACCAGCAGGGTCAAAGAAGTAGCTCAGCATACGACGACCAGTAATACCAAAGACGGGATCCAAAAAGCGCTGGAACATTTTGGCATTATCACGGATCAGTCACTGTTTGTTAGTCGCGACGATCACTTTAATAAGGTCAAAGCCTTCCATCAACTCATGGATGGTCAAACTCAGGAAGAACCAAAGGCCTGGGACAATCAAGAGGCTCTTTACCGAACCATGTTTAAGCAGGAGGAATTGGTTGAATTTATTCGAGCAGCGAGCAAGGATGAAACAACCTTTGATCGTTCAATCGAAAGCTTGCATCAAGCCCTAGATGAGGCAGCCAATAAAGTTCGTAGCAAACATCCAGCTGAGATCTCCATGGTGGGGCAGGTCGATGCCTTGATTGATACCTTGTATCTGACTTATGGTAGTTTTGTTCTAATGGGGGTCGATCCTGAAGAGGTCTTTGAGATTGTACACCGCGCAAACATGGGGAAGATTTTCCCAGATGGTCAGGCTCACTTTGATGAAGTCACGCATAAAATTTTAAAACCGGACGACTGGGAAGAAAAGTATGCCCCTGAGCCAGCCATTCAAAAAGAGTTGGAACGGCAAATCAAAGCTTATCAAAAACACTGCTCTGAAAAAACAGCAGAATCGGAAGAAAATAAAAAGGTGTGAGGAAATTCGTTTTCCTTCACACCTTTTGGTTTTTATAAAGTTTATAAGGTCTTTTCTGTCTCACGAACCACTAACAAATCGACTTTGGCATGGCGGAGGATGTATTCAGATGAAGACCCGACTAGTAAACGTTCAAAAGCATTTAGACCAGTCGCTCCAACCATGATGAGGTCAACTCCCTCTTCTTCTGGTATATCAGTCGCTAAGAGGACTTTTGGATTCCCCATTTCAATCACCGAAGCAATGTTTTGGACTCCGGCTTCTTTTGCACGTTTGATATACCCTTCTAATAGTTCATTAGCTTCTGTTTGGAATCCTTCATACACCTCAGCATCAAAACTAGAGACACTTTGTAAGGCACGTGTATCAACGACATGAGCAAGGGTAAGTTTAGATCCGTTTCGCAACGCAACATTGACCCCTTTCTCAAAAGCAAGTTCAGCTTCGCGAGATCCATCAACTGCAACCATGATGTTTTCGTATTTTTGAGACATGTTCCGTCCTCCTTTACTGCTTGAAAACGTGAAAAAAATGGAAGAACCCATTTATGTTACCTATAATTATATTTTAAACCTTTTACCATAGAAAGTAAAGGTCAAATCAGATATCTATAGGATTTCATTGAGAATGAAAGAGGTTGCTCAGTTGTACTCCAGATTAACTAGTGGTATAATGGAAGCAGTTTGATAAAGTGAGGAAAAAATCATGAAAGAATACAATAAGTCCGTCAAGCTAGAGCACGTTGCTTACGATATTCGTGGTCCAGTCTTAGAAGAAGCGATGCGCATGCGGGCCAACGGGGAGAAAATCCTTCGCTTAAATACAGGAAATCCGGCTGAATTTGGGTTCACGGCTCCCGACGAAGTCATTCATGATTTGATTATGAATGCTCGGGATAGTGAAGGGTATTCGGATTCAAAAGGAATTTTTTCTGCCCGTAAGGCCATTATGCAGTATAGCCAATTGAAAAAGATCCCGAATGTTGAGATTGATGATATCTATATCGGAAATGGTGTCAGTGAGTTGATCGTGATGTCCATGCAAGGCTTGCTGGATAATGGCGATGAAGTACTTGTGCCAATGCCAGACTATCCTCTTTGGACAGCAGCGGTCAGCCTAGCAGGTGGAAATGCAGTACACTATGTCTGTGATGAAGAGGCTGAGTGGTATCCTGATATTGATGATATCAAGTCGAAAATCACTTCAAACACCAAGGCTATCGTCGTGATTAACCCAAATAACCCGACCGGAGCTCTCTATCCAGATGAGATTTTGTTGGAAATTGTCGAAATTGCTCGTCAACATGGTTTGATTATCTTTGCAGATGAAATTTATGATCGCTTGGTCATGGATGGTGCCAAACACACAGCCATTGCTAGTCTCGCGCCAGATTTGTTCTGTGTCAGCATGAACGGTTTGTCCAAATCACACCGCATCGCGGGCTTCCGTGTGGGCTGGATGGTCTTGTCTGGACCAAAACACCACGTGAAGGGCTATATCGAAGGTTTGAATATGCTCTCCAATATGCGTCTGTGTTCAAACGTCTTGGCTCAACAAGTGGTCCAGACTTCTTTGGGAGGCTACCAGTCAGTGGACGAACTCTTGCTTCCAGGCGGTCGAATCTACGAGCAACGGAACTTTATCTACAAGGCTATCAATGATATTCCAGGACTCTCAGCTGTCAAACCAAAAGCTGGTCTCTATATCTTCCCTAAGATTGATCGTGAAATGTACCGAGTGGATGATGATGAGCAGTTTGTCTTGAATTTCTTAAAACAAGAAAAGGTTCTCTTGGTTCACGGACGTGGATTCAACTGGAAAGAGCCGGATCATTTCCGGATTGTTTACCTTCCTCGAGTAGAAGAATTGGCTCAAATTCAAGAGAAGATGACTCGTTTCTTAAAACAATACAAACGATAAGTGTAAGAGAAATCGCTAATAGGCGGTTTCTTTTTTTTGAATGAATCCAGCGAATATTTTGTTACATAAGGCTAATTTTTCTGAATTGAATAGAATTGTAGAAAAAATAAATAATTTTCAGATAATTTGATTGAAATTCCCTCACTTATATGATATACTTTAGCTGACTATATGCGAGGTTTATTATGGCTAAATTATTAGAAAAAACGAGAAAAATTACATCTATCTTGAAGCGTTCTGAAGAACAGTTGCAAGATGAAATGCCTTATAATGCAATTGCCCGTCAACTGGCTGATATCATTCATTGTAACGCTTGTATTATTAATAGCAAGGGAACTCTTCTAGGTTATTTCATGCGCTACAAAACCAATAATGACCGGGTTGAGGCTTTTTTTGACAATAAAAAATTACCTGAAGATTATGCGAAAGCGGCCAGTTTAGTCTATGATACAGAGGCGAATTTAGATGTAGATCACGATTTAAGTATCTTTCCAGTAGAGACAAAGTCTGATTTTCCTGATGGGTTGACAACGATTGCTCCCATCCATGTATCTGGGATTCGTTTGGGGTCTTTGATTATTTGGCGCAATGATAAGGAATTTGCGGATGATGATTTGATTTTGGTTGAGATTGCTAGTACCGTAGTTGGAATTCAAATGTTGAACTTCCAACGAGAGGAAGATGAGAAAAATATTCGTCGCCGGACTGCGGTCAATATGGCTGTCAATACCTTGTCCTATTCAGAATTGCGGGCAGTTTCCGCTATCCTTAGTGAATTGAAGGGAAATGAAGGGCAGTTAACTGCTTCCGTGATTGCGGATCGGATTGGTATTACCCGCTCTGTGATTGTCAATGCACTGCGGAAACTGGAGTCAGCCGGTATTATTGAAAGCCGCTCTCTTGGGATGAAGGGAACCTACCTCAAAGTCTTGATCCCAGATATTTTTGAAGAAATAAAGAAAAGAGACTACTAATGACTAAAGCGTTAATTTCGATTGACTACACCGTTGATTTTGTAGCGGATGAAGGTAAGCTAACGGCAGGAGCTCCTGCACAAGCTATTTCTGAGAGCATTGCCCAGGTGACCCAGCTAGCCTTTGACCAAGGGGCCTATGTCTTTTTTGCGATTGATGCTCATGAAGTAGACGATCCCTTTCATCCAGAAAGCAAGCTCTTCCCACCTCATAATATCATTGGGACTAGTGGACGGGATTTGTATGGTCCCTTAGCTGATTTTTATCGGGAGCACAAAGCGGATCCGCGTGTTTTTTGGATGGACAAGCGTCATTATTCTGCTTTTTCAGGAACTGACTTGGATATCCGCCTCCGAGAACGTGGCGTAGATACGGTTATTTTGACGGGAGTCTTAACGGACATTTGTGTCCTTCATACAGCAGTAGATGCCTATAATCTGGGCTATCAGATTGAAGTGGTCGCGCCTGCAGTGGCGTCGCTCACTCCTGAAAATCACCAGTTTGCTTTAAATCATTTCAAACATGTTTTGGGAGCAAAAGTGGTGAATGAACAATTAGAAGAATTGTAAGATTAGAGTTCGAGGAGAATGGCCTAATGCCTAGCCTTCCTCGGACTCTATTTTCTTGCCAAACTACCGCATAAATACTAAAAATATGGTAAAATAGAGGGTATTGAAAAATCATCATTTCACGAAAGGAAGCAAGATGAAAATTACGCAAGAAGAGGTAACCCACGTTGCCAATCTTTCAAAATTGAAATTCTCTCCAGAAGAGACAGCTGAGTTTGCGACAACCTTGTCTAAAATTGTCGACATGGTGGAATTGTTGGAAGAAGTGGACACAACCGGTGTGGCTCCAACAACAACCATGGCGGATCGTAAGACCGTATTGCGTCCGGATGTTGCTGAAAAAGGGACAAACCGTGACCGCTTGTTTAAAAATGTACCTGAAAAAGATAATTACTACATCAAGGTACCAGCTATCCTAGAAGATGGAGGAGATGCCTAATGTCATTCAACCATAAAACCATTGAAGAGTTGCACGACCTCCTTGTCTCTAAGGAAATTTCAGCAACCGAATTGACCCAAGCGACGCTTGATGATATCAAGGCGCGTGAAGAAGCAATCAATGCCTTTGTAACGGTGGCCGAAGAAGCTGCCCTTGCACAAGCCAAGGCTATTGATGAAAAAGGAATCGATGCAGACAACCTCCTATCAGGGATTCCGATTGCGGTCAAAGACAATATCTCAACAGATGGTATCTTGACGACTGCTGCATCAAAAATGCTCTATAACTACGAGCCAATCTTTGATGCGACAGCTGTTGCCAATGCCAAAGCTAAAGATATGATTGTCATCGGGAAGACCAACATGGATGAATTTGCCATGGGTGGATCTGGTGAAACTTCATATTATGGACCAACCAAGAATGCATGGGACCACAGCAAGGTGCCTGGTGGATCTTCTAGTGGTTCAGCAGCTGCTGTAGCTTCAGGTCAAGTCCGTTTGTCCCTTGGTTCAGATACTGGTGGTTCTATCCGCCAACCAGCTGCCTTCAACGGGATTGTTGGTCTCAAACCAACTTATGGAACAGTTTCACGTTTTGGTCTCATTGCCTTTGGTAGCTCACTCGACCAAATTGGACCATTTGCACCAACGGTCAAGGAAAATGCCCTCTTGCTCAATGTCATTGCCAGCGAAGATGCCAAGGATTCGACATCTGCCCCTGTACGTGTAGCAGACTTTACTTCTAAGATTGGTCAAGACATCAAAGGCATGAAGATTGCCCTTCCTAAGGAATACCTTGGGGAAGGGATTGACCCAGAAGTCAAAGAAACCATCCTCAATGCGGCTAAACACTTTGAAAAATTGGGAGCAACTGTCGAAGAAGTCAGCTTGCCTCATTCTAAATACGGGGTTGCCGTTTACTACATCATCGCTTCATCTGAAGCTTCTTCAAACTTGCAACGTTTCGACGGTATTCGCTATGGTTTCCGTGCAGAAGATGCTAAAAACTTGGATGACATCTACGTGAATACTCGTAGTCAAGGCTTTGGTGACGAAGTCAAACGTCGGATCATGCTTGGTACCTTTAGTTTGTCATCTGGTTACTACGATGCCTACTACAAGAAAGCTGGCCAAGTTCGTACCCTCATTATCCAAGACTTCGAAAAAGTCTTTGCAGATTATGACCTTATCCTTGGTCCAACCGCTCCAAGTGTAGCCTTTGATTTGGATTCGCTCAACCACGACCCGGTTGCCATGTACTTGGCTGACCTCTTGACCATTCCAGTTAACTTGGCAGGTCTTCCAGGGATTTCGATTCCTGCAGGTTTTGCGCAAGGTCTTCCAGTTGGTTTGCAGTTGATTGGTCCCAAGTATTCTGAAGAAACCATCTACCAAGCTGCAGCGGCCTTTGAAGCAACGACGGATTACCACAAGCAACAACCCCTTATTTTCGGAGGTGACAATTAATGAACTTTGAAACAGTCATCGGACTTGAAGTCCACGTTGAATTGAATACAAACTCAAAAATTTTCTCACCAACCTCTGCTCACTTTGGGAACGAGCAAAATGCCAATACTAATGTGATTGACTGGTCTTTCCCAGGGGTGCTTCCTGTCTTGAATAAGGGTGTTGTGGACGCTGGGATCAAGGCTGCTTTGGCGCTGAATATGGATATCCACCAGCACATGCACTTTGACCGTAAGAACTATTTTTACCCTGATAATCCAAAGGCCTATCAAATTTCGCAATTTGACGAGCCAATCGGATACAACGGTTGGATTGAAGTGCAATTGGAAGACGGCTCAACTAAGAAAATCGGGATTGAACGGGCTCACTTGGAAGAAGATGCCGGTAAGAACACCCACGGAACGGATGGCTTCTCTTATGTGGATCTCAACCGTCAAGGGGTGCCATTGATCGAAATCGTATCTGAAGCAGACATGCGTTCTCCTGAAGAAGCCTATGCTTATTTGACAGCCCTCAAAGAAGTCATCCAGTACACTGGCATTTCAGACGTCAAGATGGAAGAAGGATCGATGCGGGTTGATGCCAACATTTCCCTTCGCCCATACGGTCAAGAGGAATTTGGTACCAAGACGGAGTTGAAAAACTTGAACTCTTTCTCAAACGTCCGTAAAGGTCTTGAATACGAAGTTGAGCGCCAAGCGAAAATCTTGCGTTCAGGCGGGATTATTCGTCAAGAAACACGCCGTTATGATGAAGCCAATAAGAGCACGATCCTTATGCGTGTCAAAGAAGGAGCTGCGGATTACCGTTACTTCCCAGAACCAGACCTACCTCTCTTTGAAATCTCAGATGAGTGGATCGAGGAAATGCGTACGGAGTTGCCAGAGTTTCCAAAAGACCGTCGTGCTCGATATGTGGCAGAGCTTGGCTTGTCTGACTATGATGCCAACCAATTGACAGCGACGAAAGTCACTTCTGACTTCTTTGAAGCAGCTGTAGCCCTTGGTGGCGATGCCAAACAAGTGTCTAACTGGCTCCAAGGGGAAGTCGCACAATTCTTGAATGCAGAAGGCAAAACGCTGGAAGAAATCCAATTGACACCAGAAAATTTGGTCGAAATGATTGCCATCATCGAAGATGGAACCATTTCTTCTAAGATTGCCAAGAAAGTCTTTGTTCACTTGGCGAAAAACGGTGGCGGTGCGCGTGAATACGTTGAAAAAGCTGGTTTGGTACAGATTTCAGATCCTGAAGTCTTGATTCCAATCATCCACCAAGTCTTTGCAGACAATGAAGCAGCCGTAGCTGACTTCAAATCAGGGAAGCGGAATGCGGACAAGGCCTTCACAGGCTTCCTTATGAAAGCAACCAAAGGCCAAGCCAACCCACAAGTAGCTCTTAAACTACTTGCCCAAGAATTGGCTAAGTTGAGAGATAGTGAATAATAATAACAGGCCCCAAAGGTATCTTTCAGATTCATGACAAAGACATCTTAGAAACTTTCCTTAGGTGAGTACGGACGTCAGCGAACTTCGAAGAAGTTCCATGACTAATTATTGAGCCTAGGGTCTCAATAATTCCGAGTGCTAGAAACAATCGTGTTTTTAGCACTTTTCTCACAGCGGAAAGTTTCAATATATGTTTACATTCTAACAGGCACCTTTTAGTGTCTGTTTTTACTTTTTTAAAAGAAATAAAAAATGGATTTTAATTGACAAAGTCTTCTGGATTTAATACAATAAAAAACAAACTGGTGGTCTGTTTTTGGAGGAGAATTACTTGAAACAAGAAATGAAATCAAAAAGAAGTAAAGATCAAATTATTCAAGCAGCCTTGTCCTTGTTTTCAAATAAAGGCTATAAAGAAACAACGATGGCTAATTTAGTAACAGTGACAGGATTGTCAAAAGGGGCTGTTTACCATCACTTTAAAAGTAAAGAAGAGATTCTACAGCTCTTAATGGAGAAAGAAACGAACTCCCTCTCAACTTTTCTAGAAGAATTGTCAAAAAACGAAGGAGTTTCATCAACAGATCGTCTATTACAATTAGTTGATTATTTAATAGGCAATGAGAATATGAAACAGCTTACTGGTATAGACTGGGCACAAAAGATACCGTTTGGTTTGTTGTTTTCTTTAAAAAATACGGTAAATATTCTTTCCAAATATGTAGGAATAATCATCCATCAAGGAAATGAGAAGGGCGAATTTTCTTGTAAATATCCTTTAGAGACAGCTACAACACTATCTCTATTAATTGATGTGTGGCTTGATCCAACTATATCAGGTGAAGAAATGATATCATTCTCACAAAAATTAGACTATATTGCATATTATTTAAACAGTAGTGGTGTTCCTGTTTTAACAGAAAAAAAGTGTCAAGAGATTAATAAGTTTCTTCTTAAAGGAGGAAGAAGATGAATCGGTTGTTAAGATTCTTATTTATTTTACTTATCACCGCCATGTCTGGAGCGATTATCTTCCAGCTATTCTTTCCATCTTATATGGGAAGTCATTCAGGATATGGTGTTTCTATCGGTTGGCAACGGGAGATTGGGATTTGGAATGTGGCAGTTCTTGTGATTCTCATTGCTGTTAATCTCAAATATGATTGGTTTTATCTTCGTACGGTTTTATTGGCCTTGATTGTTGGTGGCATTGGAATTGGGACCAATCATTTATTTGCTTATCTCAACTATCATTTGCCAGTAAATGCTATTGGAGCTTTTGAAAATTATCTTCTTGTTCTGGGCTGGATTGTCGGTTGGAAACTAGAGTCATCTCGGGCCGATAATTAAGATATTAACCGTCTGTTTCTTCTTGACAAAGTTTGTGAAAGGGTTTACAATATGGTTATCGGGTTTCCTGAAAGGGAATTGCAATTCATGGAAAAATAGGAGAATCATATGGAAACAATGAAAGCTGCCCGCTGGCATGGTAAGAAGGACGTTCGTATCGAAGAAGTAGAAGTCCCTAAAGTACAACCTCATCAAGTAAAGGTTGCGGTCAAATTCACAGGAATCTGTGGGACAGACTTGCATGAATACTTGGATGGACCAATTTTCATTCCAACAGAAGAGCATGTTTATTCTGGTCAAAAAGCACCCGTTACCCTCGGTCACGAGTTTGCTGGAGAAATTGTTGAGGTTGGAAGCGATGTGACTCGGGTCAAAGTCGGTGATCGTGTGACAATTGAGCCAATTTTGGCAAAACACAACTTAATTGGTGACTATAACCTTGATCCAAACTTGAACTTCGTCGGCCTTGCGGCAGATGGTGGGTTTGCTAAATACTGTGTCCTAGATGGAGATTTAGTCCATGTGATTCCAGATAGCTTGAGCTATGAGCAAGCAGCGCTTACAGAACCTGCTGCTGTAGCCGTTTATGCAGTTCGTCAATCTGCTATTAAGGCAGGAGATACAGCTGTTATCTTTGGTTTGGGGCCTATTGGTCTCTTGATCGTGGAAGCCCTTCGTGCGGCTGGTGCTTCAAAAATCTATGCGGTTGAATTGTCTGCAGAACGTCAAGCCAAAGCAGAAGAGTTGGGTGCCATTGTTGTTCGTCCAGAAGAAGGTGAATCAATCGTTGAAGCCATTCATCGTTTGACGGATGGTGGAGCGGATGTGTCTTATGAAGTAACAGGGGTTCCTGTTGTTCTTGGACAAGCTTTGGCAGCTGTCCATAAGGCTGGTGAATGTATGGTTGTTTCTATTTGGGAACGCGAAGCGAGCATCAATCCAAATGAATTCGCCATTCAAGAAAAGACCCTTAAAGGGATTATCGCTTATCGCCACATCTTCCCTAAAGTATTGGAATTGATGGAACAAGGCTACTTCTCTGCTGAAAAATTGGTTACCAAGAAAATCAAATTGGAAAACATTGTTCAAGATGGCTTTATCGAATTAACGCAAGATAAATCTCAAATCAAGATTTTGGTTGAGCCGTAAATTAGTATATTTTATGAATAAAACCAGTCCATTTGGACTGGTTTTTATGTTACAATTAGGATGTAAATAATATTTGTGGAGGCAACATGTCTACATCTTTCAAAGGAACCTTGATGACTGTGATTGCTGGAATTGCTTGGGGGCTTTCTGGTGTTAGCGGGCAATATTTGATGGCACATGGTTTTTCAGCTATAGGGTTAACTAATTTTCGTCTACTTTTTTCAGGCATTGTCCTTATTATATTATCTTACGTAGCGGATAAAGAGAAGGTATTAGCCTTTGCTAAAGATAAATCTTCCTACCTTCCCCTTCTCGTTTTTTCATTTTTAGGATTGTTACTAACTCAATTGACCTATTTAGAGGCGATTGCAGAAACCAATGCTGGGACTGCCACCGTTTTGCAGTATCTCTGTCCAGTGGGGATTTTATCCTATACCTGTATCAAGGATAGAGTAGCTCCTACTCTTGCGGAAGTAGCTTCCATGCTGTTAGCGATTGGTGGCACATTCTTAATTGCAACACACGGTCAAGTCAACCAACTGGCCATTAATCCAAAAGGTCTGGCTTGGGGAGTGGTTTCAGCCTTTGCTTATGCTCTGTATATTGTCCTTCCTCTTAATTTAATTAAAAAATGGGGAAGTATGCTGGTGATTGGAGTTGGGATGGTCATTCCAGGAATTCTGATGATTCCTTTTAGTGGTCTTCTTTCTTTTTCTGGAAACTACAGACTGGATACCTTGATGGCTTTTTTTGGTTTGGTTGTTATTGGAACGATTTTTGCCTACACAGCCTTTCTTAAAGGGACCTCTTTGGTCGGAGCTGTAAAGGGAAGCTTATTAGCCTCTATTGAGCCAATTTCGGCAGTTTTCTTTGCCTTTATCATTATGAAGGAGCATTTCTTTATGATTGACTTCTTGGGTATGGGCATGATTCTGTTAGCGGTCCTCCTGATCACTCTAAAGGACTTCATTATTCAAAAAGAAAAAGGAATTCTATAAAAAAGATGCTGGGTGTTTTCCCAACATCTTTTTTACATCATTTGCCAGAAATAGTCGATGATATAGGTGAGACCATAAGTGTAGATGACCAGAGTAATCGGTTTACAGAGAATAATAATGGTCATATAGCGCTTAAAGGTCATATTGGTTAATCCAGCTAGCATGCAGAGAAAGTCCGCTGGACTGATGGGCCAGATCATCATGAAGATAAAGAAACGATCAAACCGCTTACCTTCGTTGAGCCAGTTAATATACTTGTCGTAAGTCTTCTGGCTAACCATAGACTGGACAAATTTAGGCCCGTACATTCTTGCGAGGTGGAAGATGATGGCACAGCCAATGACGATGCCGATGTAGTTGTAGATGGTCCCAATGATGTGGCCATAGATAAAGACACCAGCGACAGATGTTAAGGCACCGGGGATAATAGGCACCACTGTTTGAAGGATCTGAAGAAAGATAAAGAGAGGTGGACCGAAGATACCTGCTTGGAGAATAAAAGCCGACAAGGTTTCCTTGGATTGGAGGATGCCAGCAAAGTAGGCCCAGATACAGAAAGCAAGGGTTGCCAGGGCCCCAATGATGGAGGACCAATTAATGATTTTTTGGAGGAGAGGGGAGACCTCCCTCAATTTTTTTTCTTTTGTTATCATAACTCTTCCGCGTATTTTTTTCTTCTACTATACCACGTTTTTGGAACTTTGTAACGTTTTTGTCTATTTTAGGGAATATCAAAGAGATAGAATGGATCCTCTTACAAAGGGGAGACAACGAAGCAAGTGCAAAATGCGTCTATTTATGCTACAATGAAGAGAATATAAAAAATGGAGAAAAACGTGTCAATCGAAAATTACAAACCAGATTTTGCGGTGGAAGCAGCCTATGATCTCACCGTTGCAGACTTGAAAAAACAAGGCATTAAGGCGGTCCTTGTGGATTTGGATAACACCTTGATTGCTTGGAATAATCCGGATGGTACTCCTGAGATGCGCCAGTGGTTGCACGACCTTCGTGATGGCGGAATTCGGGTTATCGTGGTGTCCAATAATAGCCCCAAACGGGTCAAGCGCGCTGTTGAGAAATTTGATATTGACTATGAAGCTTGGTCGCTCAAGCCCTTTACTTTTGGGATTGATCGGGCCCTTAAACGTTTCCACTATGAGAAAAATGAAGTGGTCATGGTCGGGGATCAACTGATGACGGATATCCGGGCTGCCCATCGTGCAGGCATTCGCTCGATTTTGGTCAAGCCTTTGGTTGAGCATGACTCCATCAAGACCAAGATCAACCGGGCGCGTGAACGCCGTGTCATGAAGCAAATGGCCGAAAAATATGGTCCGATTGTATACAAAAAAGGAATTTAAGAATGGAAGAATTATTCTGTATTGGCTGTGGAGCGCCCATTCAGACAGAAACCAAAGAGGGGATAGGCTATACTCCCCAATCAGCTCTTGAAAAGGGCTTGGAAATAGGCGAAGTCTATTGCCAACGCTGTTTCCGTCTACGTCACTACAATGAAATCACAGATGTGCATCTGACAGATGATGATTTCCTAAAACTCCTTCACGAAGTAGGAGATAGTGATGCTCTCGTGGTCAATGTAGTCGATATTTTTGACTTTAATGGCTCTGTCATTCCTGGCTTACCGCGCTTTGTAGCAGGTAATGATGTCCTCTTGGTCGGAAATAAAAAAGACATCTTGCCCAAGTCTGTCAAGGATAGCAAAGTGACGCATTGGTTGATGGAGCGGGCCCACGAAGAAGGCATGCGTCCTGTCGATGTGGTCCTCACCTCTGCCCAAAACAAGAGTGCCATCAAGGATTTGATGGAAAAGATTGAACAGTACCGTAAGGGTCGTGATGTCTATGTGGTGGGGGTAACCAATGTAGGGAAATCGACCCTCATCAATGCGATTATCCAGGAAATCACTGGTGACAAGGATATCATCACGACCTCTCGCTTCCCAGGAACGACACTGGACAAGATTGAAATCCCATTGGACGATGGATCCTACATCTACGATACACCGGGGATTATTCATCGCCACCAGATGGCTCACTACTTGACTGCGAAAAACCTCAAGTATGTCAGCCCTAAAAAGGAAATCAAACCCAAGACTTATCAGCTCAATCCAGAGCAGACTCTCTTCTTGGGTGGCTTGGGACGCTTTGACTTTATCAAGGGGGAAAAGCAAGGTTTTACTGCCTTCTTTGATAACGAACTCAAGCTTCATCGAACCAAGCTAGAAGGAGCGACCGCTTTTTATGACAAGCATGTTGGTGGCTTGCTAACTCCACCTAATAGCAAAGAAAAAGAAGAGTTCCCACCCTTGGTTTCTCATGAGTTTACCATCAAGGACAAGACAGACCTCGTCATCTCTGGACTCGGCTGGATCCGCGTCAATGGGGAAGCCAAAGTAGCCGTCTGGGCACCAGAAGGCGTTGCCGTCGTCACCCGCAAAGCTATTATTTAAAAAAACAGGAAAAAATATATCTAAAGAGCGAACAAAGTGAGCTCATAAAGAGATCGTTATTGCCGTGGTGTAGTTGCCAATCGTGAGATTGGCAAGGGCAAAATGGAGACCAAGGCTCCATTTTGAGGTGAGGAAATCCATTTTTCAAAGATGAGATCTTTGAAAAATTAGTTCCGGCCGTCCCCACCACTTAAAATAACGATCAAAAAAAAGGAAGTAAAAATATGACATTAACATCTAAACAACGGGCTTTCCTCAACAGCCAAGCCCACAGCCTCAAACCCATTATCCAAATCGGGAAAAACGGGCTCAATGACCAAATCAAAACCAGTGTGCGCCAAGCGCTAGATGCACGCGAACTGATCAAGGTGACCCTTCTTCAAAATACGGATGAGAATATCCATGAAGTAGCGGAAATCTTAGAAGAAGAAATCGGTGTGGATACAGTTCAAAAAATTGGACGCATCCTCATCTTATACAAACAATCAAGCAAAAAAGAAAACCGGAAGATTTCAGTCAAAGTAAAAGAAATCTAAGAGACACAGGAGAGCAGGTATATGGCCATTGAACTATTAACCCCCTTTACCAAGGTGGAGTTAGAGCCAGAGATCAAAGATAAGAAACGCAAACAAGTTGGAATCCTCGGAGGGAATTTTAATCCCGTCCATAATGCCCATCTTGTAGTTGCAGATCAAGTCCGCCAGCAACTAGGCTTGGATAAGGTCCTTCTCATGCCAGAATATGAGCCTCCGCATGTGGATAAAAAAGAAACCATTGATGAAGGCCATCGCTTGAAAATGCTGGAACTAGCCATTGAGGGCATTGAAGGTCTGGAAATCGAGACGATTGAGCTAGAGCGTAAAGGGATTTCCTATACCTACGATACGATGAAGTTGCTCAATGAGCGAGACCCAGATACAGACTATTACTTCATCATTGGAGCGGATATGGTAGACTACCTGCCAAAATGGTATCGGATTGACGAATTAGTGGAGATGGTGCAGTTTGTCGGTGTTCAACGTCCCCGTTACAAGGCAGGAACCTCCTATCCTGTGATTTGGGTTGATGTTCCTCTTATGGACATCTCTTCTAGCATGGTGCGAGAGTTTATCGCCCAAGGTCGGACGCCGAATTTTATGTTGCCAAAGCCAGTCTTGGACTACATCAAGAAAGAAGGTTTGTATCAATGACCTATGAAAACTATCTCGGCTTTTCTCGTGAAGTCTTGCTTGAAAAAATGGGTCAAATCTTGCCAGAAAAACGCCTAACCCACTGTTTAGGGGTTGAGAAAGCTGCGCGTGACTTGGCCAAACGCTATGAAGCAGATGAAGAACAGGCTGGACTAGCAGGTCTCTTGCATGACTATGCCAAGAAATTATCGGATCAGGAATTTCTAGACTTGATTGATCGCTATAGTCTTGATCCAGAATTAAAAAACTGGGGAAATAACGTCTGGCATGGAATGGTCGGGATTTATAAGATCCAAGAAGACCTCGGACTGACAGATCCAGCCATTCTTCGGAGTATTGAGATTCATACAGTGGGGAGTAGTCAGATGTCAACCTTAGACAAGATTGTCTATGTGGCAGATTATATTGAACACAACCGGGCCTTTCCAGGGGTAGATCAAGCTCGTGACATCGCCCAAATCTCCTTGGATCAAGCGGTGGCCTATGAGACAGCTCGCACAGTCGAACACCTGGCCCACCAAGGATTGCCCATTTATCCCCAAACCCTTGAAACCTATAACGCCTTTGTGAAGTATTTGAAAGAGGAGCAGTGAGTGAAAACAGCTTTTATCATTATTGATGTACAAAATATCCTCGTGGAGACAGGTTTTGAGACAGAAAAGCTGTTAGAGAAGATTGCTTATTTACAAGATCAGGCAAGAAAACAGCAGATTGAAATCATCTACATTCAGCATATTGAAACGCCAGAGGCTTTAACCTCGGAAGATTGGCAATTATCTCCTCTGTTGAAAAGACAGGAGAATGAAAAGGTATTTCAGAAGCGATACAATAGCATGTTTAAAGAGACAGGATTAAAAGAATATTTGGATCAACAAGGGATTGAACAACTGGTCCTATGTGGCATGCAGACAGAATATTGTGTCGATACATCCGTCAAAGTGGGCTTTGAATACGGCTACAAGCTGGTCATTCCAGAAGGAGCTGTCACAACCTTTGATGGAGAGGATATTCCAGCAGAAACGCTTAATGAATTTTATGAAAATATTTGGGCAGGACGTTTTGCGGATGTCTTAGATTACAAATCAATTTTTTAAGGAAAGAGGATTACATGAAAGAAAAAGAACTACTTGAACTTGTTGTTAAAGCTGCCGATGAAAAGCGCGCGGAAGACATTGTGGCTTTGGATGTTCAAAGCTTGACCAGCGTGACAGATTACTTTGTCATCGCAAGCTCTATGAATAGCCGTCAGTTGGAAGCTATCGCAGAGAATATTCGTGAGAAAGTCGTTGAAGCTGGTGGCAATGCCAGTCACGTCGAAGGTGACTCAGCTGGAGGTTGGGTCCTTCTTGACTTAGGTGGTGTAGTAGTCCATGTCTTCTCAGAAGAAATGCGTACCCACTATAACCTAGAAAAGCTATGGCACGAAGCAAGTGTTGTCGATCTTTCAGCAGCCCTAGCATAAGCAGGTAAACTCAGTTGGTATCAACTGAGTTTTGTTGGTTAAATTGAAATTCTATGGAAAGAAAGGATGGAGCCTTGTGCTTGGTTAGGTTTCTAACTGAACACGAGCTAAAAGCTGTGAGAAAAAGAAAAATTTTCTCTTTGCTTTTAAGGCTCTTTGTATCTTAGAAAGGATTTGAACCCGTCCTGTACTCCTCGGAAAATAGATAGCTCTCCTTGGAGCTTAGCTCCATCGTCGTGCTCCTAATTTTCTATCGGATTACGGGCGGACTTGGTATCATGAATATGGCGACTTATGAAACGTTTGCGGCGGTCTATGATGCGGTCATGGATGACGGTCTGTATGATTTGTGGACGGATTTTTCCATCCGGCATCTCCCTAAAAGCAAGGATCGGAAAAAATTGCTGGAATTGGCTTGTGGGACAGGGATTCAATCTGTTCGCTTTTCTCAAGCTGGGTTTGATGTGACAGGATTAGACCTGAGTGCTGACATGCTGAAAATTGCTGAAAAAAGGGCTACTTCAGCCAAGCAGAAGATTGATTTTATCGAGGGCAATATGCTGGACCTGTCGCAAGCAGGCACTTATGATTTCGTGACCTGCTACTCGGATTCTATCTGCTATATGCAGGACGAGGTAGAAGTAGGGGATGTCTTCAGAGAAGTCTATAATGCCCTCAATGAGGACGGAGTCTTTATCTTTGATGTCCATTCGACCTACCAGACAGATGAGGTCTTCCCAGGCTATTCTTACCACGAAAATGCGGAAGATTTTGCCATGCTCTGGGATACTTACGAGGATGCAGCTCCCCACTCGATCGTCCATGAGCTGACCTTCTTTGTCCAAGAAGAGGATGGCAGCTTTAGTCGCCACGATGAAATCCATGAAGAGCGCACCTATGAAGTTTTAACCTATGACATCTTATTGGAGCAGGCTGGCTTTAAGTCCTTTAAACTCTATGCGGACTTTGAAGATAAGGAGCCAACAAAGACCAGCAAACGTTGGTTCTTCGTATGTAATAAATAATTTTAATAATTTGAAAAGGGAGATGCTAATTAGATGCTTAAATTTTTACATCTGGAAGATTATCGTTGCTTTAAAGATACAAAACTGGAGTTTAAAGATTTAACAATTGCAGTTGGAAAAAATAATGCAGGAAAATCAACTATTATTGAAGCATTAAGAATAATTTCTTATGCCTTATCTAAACCAATTTTTAGAAATATTCCTGAAAGTTTGGCTCGCAATTTCTCTAGAAAAGCTAAATGTATTAATGTCAACGGTAAAATGTTAAAAATTAATACAAGTACGATTCCACATAAATATGAAGAAGATGCTAAACCAAAACTCACTGCTGGTTTTCATGGAGGATATAAAATTATAGTTCATTTCCATGATGACTTAATATTTGCACTTATTTATGATTCAAATGGTAAAATTATTACTAATAAAACTGCTTTTAATGATTCTGGATTCCCAAAGTTAAATATTTTACCTCAAATAGGCCCGCTAAGAAAAATTGAAAAATACTTATCAAAAGAAACAGTAAGAAAAGATAAAGATACATATTTATCATCTTTACACTTCAGAAATGAAATTTATTTAGAAATGAGTAATGATGAAAATGTATTTAATGAATTTTCTTCGTTAATAAAGCAAACATGGAAAAATCTGTACATAAATCCTCCAAAACTTGAATTCTCTTCAGATGATACTATGGTTTCTCTGGTTGTAGGAGAGAATGAGTTTATGACAGAATTAGGATATGTTGGTAATGGACTTCAAATGTGGTTGCAAATGATGTGGTTTGTTACTAAATCAAAAAATCAAGGTATAACGACGGTTATTCTAGATGAACCAGATGTTTATATGCATCCTGATTTACAACGAAAATTATTGAAATATGTTCGTAGAAATTTTCAACAGGTTATAATTGCGACTCATTCTATAGAAATTATTTCTGAGGTAGATTCAGAGAATATTTTGAATGTTAGTAATAAAAAGAAAAATTTGAAGTATACAAATGAGTTACTCGCTGTTCAAAAAGTGGTAGATGAAATCGGAAGTATTCAAAATATGTCTTTGATACGTTTGTTTACGTATAAGAAATTAATATTTCTTGAAGGTGACGACATGTGGTATTTGAAGGGTTTTTTTGATAAGTTATATCCTGAGAGTGATTTTTCGATTGATCATATATTTTCTATAAAAATAAAAGGTTTTTCGAACTTAAAAAAATATTTTGAAGTAGCCGATTTTTTTAAGAATATTGATAGGAAGTTAAGTATAATTGGAGTTTTAGATAGAGATTATTATCCAGATTCGTTCTTGAATTCAATAAAACAGGATGCAGAAGTTAATGAGCGTCTAAAGTTACATATTTGGGCAAAAAAAGAAATAGAAAATTATCTTTTGGTTCCGGAGGTTTTATTTAGAATATCAAAAGGACAAGATAGAGATAAGTTTTATTTTGAATTAGAAGATATTTGTGAAACTTTTCGAGAAGAGACATTCCGAAAGTTTTTTGATAAGATGGTTTCTTATGGAACGGGAGATGGAAAAGAATTAAATTCTAAGTGGGAACCATCAACGATTTATTCTAAATGCCAAGAATTGTTTGATAATCGATGGAAAGTTAATCTAGAAAATAAAATGTCGATGATTAATGGTAAAGATTTAAAAAGTAAAATTTATAAATTTATTAATAAAGAGTATCATCAAAATTGCACAGATAGAATTATACTTAAAGAAATAAATAGAGAGGAAATACATAAGGATATTGAGAGTCTATTTTTAGACATTATTGATGGTATAGAAATATAGGTGTAATAGTAGGAGGATCTCATGATGATCACAGGTATTATTGCAGAATTCAATCCTTTTCACAATGGGCACAAGTACCTGCTGGAACAGGCAGAAGGGGTGAAAATCGTCGCCATGTCTGGGAATTTTGTCCAACGTGGTGAACCTGCCATTGTAGACAAATGGACACGGGCCCAGATGGCTTTGGAAAATGGAGCGGATTTGGTGGTCGAGCTCCCCTTTCTCGTGGCTGTTCAGTCGGCCGACCATTTTGCCAAGGGAGCGGTAGAGATCTTGTCCCGTCTGGGAATCGACCAATTGATCTTTGGGACAGAAGAAGTCATAGATTACCAAGCGATTGCGACAGTTTATTCTGAGAAATCATCGGAAATGGAAGCTTTCTTGCGAAGCCTTCCAGAAGACTTATCCTATCCACAAAAGACCCAAAAAATGTGGGAAACCTTTGCTGGAGTGGAGTTCACAGGGGATACTCCCAACCATATTCTAGGGCTGGCTTATGCCAAGGCTTGTGCTGGAAAGGGGATTGCACTCAAGCCTATTCAACGCCAGGGAGCAGGCTACCATTCAGAAGAAAAAGAAGGGGACTATGCTTCTGCGACTAGTCTACGCCTGCACAAGGAAGATCAGGACTTTGTCGCTAAATTCATGCCCAATAGCCAGCTCTTTCAGTCGGCTCCGCAGGTGTCTTGGGAGAATTATGACCAACTGCTCCGTTATCAAATCCTAACCCATCCGGATTTGACACAGATTTTTCAAGTCAATGAAGAACTGGCCAATCGGATAAAGGATGCGGTTCGAAGTGCTAACTCTGTGGAAGATCTGGTGGAGAAAGTCGCAACCAAGCGCTATACCAAGGCGCGCGTGCGCCGCATTTTGACCTACATCTTGGTAGGGGTGATGGATCAAGCTCTTCCCGATGCCATTCATGTCTTAGGATTTTCCGCAAAGGGACAAACTCACCTCAAAGGCTTGAAAAAATCAGTAGAAATCGTGACCCGAATCGGTAAGGAACCTTGGGATAGTTTGACCCAGCAAGCGGATCAGGTGTATCAGCTAGGTCACCCCCAATTGCCTGAACAAATCTGGGGACGGGTGCCAGTGAGAGTGGAAGAATAGAAAGTTTCACGTAAATTTTTTCTGCCCACATTCACGTAAGGCAAGAACGTTATGATGCACGGAAACAGTGTTTATCCATTGACTAAAAATTTTTTTAGTCAATGGATTTTTTTGTTTTTACCAAATTTAGAAGCTTTTTTACGAATAATTAAGTGGAGAGGGAAAAACTTGTACAAGTTCCTGACAAGTTTTTCTTTTTCATGTATAATAATAGAAAAGAGGTAGAATGAGGTATGGTCATGGAAGCAGTCGTTTATTCAACATTCCGCAATCATTTGAAGGATTATATGAAGAAGGTGAATGATGAGTTTGAGCCTTTGACAGTCGTGAATAAGAATCCAGAAGAAGATATTGTGGTCATCTCTAAGAGCGAGTGGGACAGCCTACAAGAAACCCTGAGACTAGCTCAGAACAAGGAATTGTCGGATAAGGTCCTACGGGGCATGGCAGAAGTCCGAGCTGGTCAGGTTCAACTCCATGAGATTGAGTGGTAACAGATGTTACTCAAGTTTACAGAAGATGCTTGGAAGGATTATTGTTACTGGCAAAGTCAGGACAAAAAAACACTGAAGCGGATTAATAGCCTGATTAAGGAGATTCAAAGGGATCCATTTACTGGGATTGGTAAGCCTGAGCCCTTGAAATATGACTTTCAAGGAGCATGGTCAAGACGGATTGATGCAGAAAATCGCCTGATTTATATGCTAGATGAGTCAGGAGTTGCCTTTCTGTCATTTAAAGATCATTACTAAGTCTCTAACAGAGAGGCTTTTTTATAGTTAAACTAGCTATTTAAGTTTCCAACTCATAGAAAGTTCCCATAAAATCCCCCTTTAAAAATAGAAAATTCTAGTCCAAGTTCAGCGATTTGTGATATAATGTTAAAGATTGAAAATAATATGAATCAAACACAAGGAGAATCCTCATGGGACGTAAATGGGCCAATATTGTAGCCAAGAAAACTGCCAAAGATGGTGCTAACTCAAAAGTATATGCGAAATTCGGAGTAGAAATCTATGTAGCCGCTAAAAAAGGTGAGCCAGATCCAGAATTGAATACTGCTTTGAAATTCGTTATCGACCGTGCTAAACAAGCACAAGTGCCGAAACACGTAATTGATAAAGCGATCGATAAGGCAAAAGGAAACACAGACGAAACCTTTACAGAAGGACGTTATGAAGGATTTGGACCAAATGGTTCCATGTTGATCGTTGATACCTTGACTTCAAATGTTAACCGTACAGCTGCCAATGTCCGTGCTGCCTTTGGTAAAAACGGCGGAAACATGGGAGCTTCTGGTTCTGTATCTTACCTCTTTGACAACAAGGGGGTTATCGTCTTTGCAGGTGATGATGCGGATGCCATCTTTGAGCTTTTGCTGGAAGCAGATGTCGATGTAGACGATGTAGAAGCAGAAGAAGGAACAATCACTGTTTACACTGCTCCAACTGACCTTCACAAAGCGATTGTTGCTTTGCGTGAATCTGGTATCGAAGAATTCCAAGTAACCGAATTGGAAATGATTCCTCAATCAGAAGTTGAGTTGTCAGGTGAAGATTTGGAAACCTTTGAAAAACTCTACAGCGTCCTTGAAGATGATGAGGACGTGCAAAAGATCTACACTAACGTAGATGGATTCTAATAGAAATAGACCTTTGAAGATAATTTCTTCAAAGGTTTTTTTCTTGAGGTTTGGCATTTTTAGGAAAGAAAGCAGAGGTCACAACAATAATGATATAGTCCCTGGCTATAACTGAGAGAAAAAAATAGGAATTAGACGAATAGTGGAGCCAGTGATAGAATAGAACTATGCTAGAAAGGGGACGAGAAATGGTATCATTTTCCTATGAACATCTAGTGCCCATTCGGCATTATGTGCATCAGCATCCGGAGTTATCTGGACAAGAATACCAAACCACAGCTTATCTCAAAGCCTATTTGGAAAAGCTAGGTGTACGCATTTTAAACAGTGGATTAAAGACCGGTCTGATTGCTGAAATCGGAAGCGGTAAACCAGTCATTGCCCTTCGCGCAGATATTGATGCCCTTCCAATTCAGGAGAACACGGGTCTTGACTACCAAAGTCAAAACCCTGGTGTCATGCATGCCTGTGGCCATGATTTCCATCAGGTCAGCCTATTAGGGGCTGCAGAAGTCCTAAAAGCTATGGAAGCAGACTTAAAGGGGACGATTCGGTTGATTTTTCAGCCGGCTGAGGAGACTTCTGAAGGAGCATCTGCGGTATTAGCGACCGGGCTCCTAGAGGATGTACAGGCCATCCTTGGATTTCACAACATGCCGTCATTGCCTGCGGGTCAGTTGGCCCTGCGTCCAGGTGCCATGATGGCGGGAGTTGAAAAGTTCAAGGTGACTGTCACTGGGGTGAGCAGTCATGCGGCTCGACCGGATCTCGGTTTGGATACGGTTGTAGCGATTACTAGTATGGTCCAGCAGTTGCAGACCTTGGTCTCCCGTACGGTTTCGCCATTTGAGACAGCTGTCCTATCGGTGACCCATATCGAAGCTGGTTCAACCTGGAATGTTCTTCCCAAGTCTGGTTACTTTGAAGGAACCATTCGAACCTTTAATCCGGATCTCCAGAGACGGCTCAAGGCGGATTTCATTCGCGTGATCGAACAGATCTCCAACAGTACCGGAGTCATGGTCCAATTTGCTTGGGGCAAGACACCACCTGTTACCTATAATGATAAGGCCTTGGCTAAAAAAGTCTTTCGCTGGTCCAAGTCTTTTGCAGAAGTTGTTGAGGCCCAGCCATCGACAGCGGGTGAAGATTTTGCTTTCTATCAAGAGAAAATCCCAGGAGTCTTTGCTTTTATCGGATCGAATGGTGCAGCGGATGCACCGGATCTCCACCATGATAGCATGGTCATAGATGATGCAGCTTTTGCAGTATCAGTTCCATATTACGTAGAAAATGCCCTCGCTTTACTGGAAAAATTTTCAACCAAATGAGACGTGATAGATAAAACCTATCACCGCCATAAAGAAAATATAATACCCAAGAGTCAGGAATTTTGATATGATGGAAAAAGCTGTTTTTTTAAGAGGAACAAACAATTTTAGTGAAAAAGGAGAACAAATGAAATTGAATAAATTCATCAAATATCTTGGTTTAAGCCTTGTGGGCTTAGCAGCAGTTGGGACTTTGGTAGCCTGCTCATCCAAGTCATCAAGTAAATCAAGTGGAAAACGGACCATTGAAGTTGCAACAGTTGGAACAACCAAACCCTTCACCTATGATAAGGACGGGGAATTGACTGGTTATGAAATCGAAGTCATGCGTGAAATCTTCAAAGGTTCAGATAAGTATGAAGTCAACTTTAATAAGACAGAGTGGTCTTCTATCTTTGCGGGCTTAGACGGTGATCGTTACCAGATCGGTGTCAGCAACCTTAGCTACGATAAAAAACGTGCGGAAAAATACTTGTACCCAAATCCTTACGCTAAGAACCCAGTGGTCTTAGTGGTTCGCAAAGATTCAGGGATCAAGTCACTGGACGATATTGGTGGCAAGTCTACAGAGGTCATCCAAGGAACTTCTACAGCGAAACAATTGGAAGCATACAATGAAGAGCACAAGGATAATCCAACAGAGCTCAAATATACAGATGGAACGATTCAATCTATTCTTGCTAATTTGAGCGATGGCCGTTCAGATTATAAGATTTTTGAACGTTTGACAGTTGAAGCCTTAATCAAGGACCAAGGGTTGGATAATTTGGAAGTGATTGAACTTCCAAGTGATCAACAACCATACGTTTACCCAATCCTTGCCAAAGGTGAGAAAGAATTGGAAACCTTCGTCAACAAACGGATCAAAGAGTTGTACGAAGACGGGACACTTGAAAAGTTGTCTAAGAAGTACTTTGGTGGAACCTACCTTCCAGAAGCTTCTGATATTAAATAAGGTTATTTAAAAACATCATAAGGAGAAAGAATATGAAATTAACAAAACTTTTTGGTGTAGCAGCTCTTGCTACCGTTGCAACCTTTGCCTTAGCAGCATGTGGGTCTTCAAAATCATCTAAATCATCTGATAAAGATGGTGTGACAACTGTTAAAGTTGGGGTGATGAACTTAAGTGATACAGAAGAAGCACGTTGGAAAGAAGTGCAAAAGAACTTAGATGATGCAAAAGCAAACATCAAATTGGAATTCACTCAGTTTACAGACTACTCACAACCAAACCAAGCTGTTCGTGATGGTGATGTGGATATCAACGCTTTCCAACATTACAACTACCTTGAAAACTGGAACAAAGAAAACAGCGCAGACCTAGTTTCTGTGGCAGATACTTACATTGCGCCAATCCGTCTTTACTCTGGTACAAAAGATGGGAAAAATAAATACACTGATGTGAAAGACATTCCTGAAAAAGGAACCATTGCAGTACCAAACGACCCAACAAACGAAAGCCGTGCTTTGTATGTATTGGAATCAGCTGGTTTGATCAAGTTGGATACAAAAGATGGGGAATTGGCTACCATCAGCAACATCAAAGACAATCCAAAGAACTTGACAATTTCTGAGTTGGACGCTTCTCAAACAGCTTCTTCACTTCCATCAGTTGATGCAGCAATCATTAACAACACCTTTGTTCGTGAAGCAGGTATTGATTACAAGAAAGCTCTCTTTGTAGAAAAAGCAAACAGCAACTCTAAACAATGGTACAACTTGATTGCAGCTAAGAAAGATTGGAAATCATCTGATAAAGCCAAAGCAATCGAAGCCATTATTAAAGCCTACCATACTGACAACGTGAAGAAAGTCATCGAAGAATCTTCAGACGGTATGGACCAACCAGTTTGGTAATTGAGAGGATGAATAGAGAGGTGGAGAAGGTTTTCTCTACCTCTTATCGTGTATAGTAGGAGGAAATGATGTCCAATCCAAGAGAGACAGAACAAATACGCAAATTTGAAAATGATGAGGTGGCTCAGCATTATTTTGAAGTCCTGAGGACCCTCATTTCCAAGCGCTCCATTTTTGCCCAGCAGATTGGCTTAAAGGAAGTGGCGACCTATTTGGGAGAAATTTTCACAGCTGCAGGAGCTAAGGTAACTGTGGATGACAGTTACACAGCGCCATTTGTCATTGCTAAATTTGTTTCACCCAATCCGGACGCGAAGACCATCATTTTCTACAACCATTACGATACTGTTCCAGCAGATGGCGACCAACCTTGGACGAGTGATCCCTTTACGCTGTCGGTCCATTACGGGACCATGTATGGTCGAGGGGTAGATGATGACAAGGGGCATATTACAGCACGGTTAACGGCTATTCGCAAATATATCCGTGAGAATGGCGACCTGCCAGTCAACATTACCTTTATCATCGAAGGAGCAGAAGAATCTGCTTCGACCGACCTGGATAAGTATCTAGCCAAACACAAAAAACACTTGCGTGGGGCAGATCTCTTAGTCTGGGAACAAGGGACTCGTAACCAACAAGGGGAACTGGAAATCTCCGGTGGCAACAAGGGGATTGTTACCTTTGACATGGTGGTCAAAAGTGCAGATGTGGATATCCATTCCAGCTATGGTGGAGTGGTGGAATCAGCATCTTGGTATCTACTCAATGGTTTGTCCAGTCTTCGAGATAAAGACGGTCGTATCCTGGTGGATGGCCTCTATGACTTGATTGAGGAACCTAACGAGCGGGAACTGGCCCTGATTGATCGGTATGCCAATAAAACGGCAGACGATGTGACAGAAATCTACAATCTCCAATTGCCTATCTTGAAAGAGGAACGAAGTGAGTTCTTAAAACGTTTTTATTTTGAGCCAGCTATGAACATTGAAGGCTTGGGAACAGGGTATCAGGGTCAAGGAGTCAAGACGATTCTGCCTGCAGAAGCTCGAGCCAAGATGGAAGTTCGGTTGGTGCCAGGCTTGGAGCCTAAACAAGTCTTGGAGTTGATTCGTAAACAATTGAATCAGAATGGCTTTGAGAAGATTGAACTTGTTTTCACACTAGGGGAAATGAGCTATCGGAGTGATATGAGTGCACCGTCCATTCTCAACGTGATAGATTTGGCCAAACGCTTTTATCCAGAAGGGGTCTGTGTCCTTCCGACAACTGCAGGTACTGGTCCCATGTATACGGTCTTTGAGGCCTTGCAAGTTCCAATGGCTGCCTTTGGTATCGGAAATGCCAATAGTCGAGATCATGGTGGGGATGAGAATGTGAAAATTGCAGACTACTATACCCATATTGAATTAATTAAGGAGTTAATCACAAGTTATGAGTAAAGAAATTATCAAACTGGACCATATCGATGTTACCTTTCATCAGAAAAAACGTGAAATTGCAGCCGTGAAGGATGTGACCATTCACATCAATGAAGGGGATATTTACGGGATTGTTGGGTATTCTGGTGCAGGGAAGTCAACTCTTGTACGGGTCATCAATCTCTTGCAAGTACCGTCAGCAGGTACTATCACCGTAGATGGTGATGTCATCTATCAAGATCGGGTGACCTTGAATGCTGCGGCTTTACGCCAAAAACGCCGAGACATTGGTATGATTTTCCAACACTTCAATCTAATGGCCCAAATGACCGCTGCTGAAAATGTGGCCTTTGCCCTTAAGCATTCAAATTTGTCTAAAGAGCAAAAGGCTGAAAAAGTAGCCAAGTTGTTGGAACTAGTTGGACTGTCAGATCGGGCAGACAACTATCCTGCTCAATTGTCGGGTGGACAAAAACAACGGGTGGCGATTGCGCGTGCGCTCGCCAACGATCCAAAGATTTTGATTTCTGACGAATCAACATCTGCCCTAGATCCAAAAACGACCAAACAAATCCTTGCTCTTCTGCAAGAGTTGAATCAGAAGTTGGGCTTGACAGTGGTCTTGATTACCCACGAAATGCAGATCGTTAAAGATATTGCCAATCGGGTGGCTGTTATGCAAAATGGTGAATTGATTGAAGAAGGTTCTGTTTTAGATATCTTCTCAAATCCTAAGAATGAATTGACGCAAGACTTCATCACAACAGCAACAGGAATTGATGAAGCTATGGTGAAAATCAACCAGCAACAAATTGTTAAGCAATTGCCAGCGGATTCTGTTTTAGCCCATTTGAAATATTCTGGTTCGGTGACAGACACAGCGATTATCAACGATATTTATAAACAGTACCAAGTGTCTGCAAATATTCTACACGGAAATATTGAAATTTTGGATCATACCCCTGTTGGAGAGTTGGTTGTTATCCTGACTGGAGAAGCATCCAACCTATCTGCAGCGCAACGGGATCTACAAGCGGCAGGTGTTTCTGTTCGTGTCTTAAAAGAAGGGAGTAATGCATGATTGACTTTATTCAAACCTATCTACCAAATGTTTACCGGATGGGCTGGAGTGGCCAAGCTGGATGGGGAACAGCGATTTATCTGACCCTTTACATGACCTTTATCTCTTTTGTGATTGGTGGTTTATTGGGACTCATTGCAGGATTATTATTAGTCTTGACAGCACCAGGTGGGATTATCGAGAATAAATTGGTTTTCCATATCTTGGATAAAATCACTTCCATCTTCCGTGCGATTCCATTTATCATCTTGCTAGCCTTAATTAATCCCTTCACTCGTATGATTGTCGGAACTGGGATTGGTCCTACAGCAGCCTTAGTTCCCCTATCCTTAGCTGTCTTTCCGTTCTTTGCTCGCCAAGTTCAAGTCGTTTTGTCTGAGCTTGACCGAGGTGTAATTGAAGCAGCCCAAGCCAGTGGGGCAACATTTTGGGATATTGTTGGTGTCTATCTTCGTGAAGGTCTTCCAGATTTGATTCGTGTTACAACTGTTACCCTTATTTCCTTGGTTGGTGAAACAGCCATGGCGGGTGCGATTGGAGCCGGTGGTCTCGGAAACGTGGCTATTTCCTATGGTTACCAACGCTTTAATAATGATGTCACCTTGCTAGCAACCTTCTTGATTCTGCTTTTGATCTTCTTTATTCAGTTTATCGGTGATTTCTTGACCAAGAAAATTAGTCACCGGTAAGGATGGGTTAGGTACATGAACATGATACAGAAACATCATTTTAAGCAGGTTGCAGCCTTTGCAGGCTTGTATTTTCTTGCTATTGGTTTAGGCGTCCTGCTTGGAAGTCTGGTTGACCATCGAGGAAATATGTTTTATGCTCCAGCCTTCTCTGCCCTAGTTGGTGGAGGGATCTATCGAGTCTATGTTGAGAAAATTCAACGGACAGGAGCTATTCTAGTAGTTGCTCTTGTGATTGGTGCTTTTTTCCTTTTCACTCGTCATGGAGCTGGAGCCTTTCTTCCTGCTCTTGTTGGTGGGCTTTTAGCCGAATTGGTCGCAGGCCGTGGCCACTACCAGTCGAAGTTAGGCAATGCGGTGTCTTTCCTCCTCTTTTCCTTTACGACGACAGGGCCTATCCTTATGATGTGGTTCCAACCAGCTAGTTACCGTGCTTCTTTACTAGCCCGTGGGAAATCGATGGATTATATTGAACGCGTTATGGTACCGTCAAATATGGAGACGGTGAGCTGGTTTTTACTGACCCTTCTTCTTGGAGCTCTGCTAGGTTATCTTCTTGGATACTTGGTCTGTCAAAAACTAAATAGAAAATAACATGATGGAGAAGAAACATGCACAATAATTTACTAGTCCTTCAGTCAGACTTTGGTCTGGTAGATGGGGCTGTCTCTGCTATGATTGGGGTTGCCTTAGAGGAATCACCCACCCTTAAGATTCACCACTTGACCCATGACATTACCCCTTACAATATCTTTGAAGGAAGTTACCGCCTCTTTCAGACGGTAGACTACTGGCCAGAAGGGACAACCTTTGTTTCGGTCGTCGATCCAGGTGTTGGATCCAAACGAAAGAGTGTGGTAGCTAAAACGGCGAAGAATCAATACATTGTTACTCCAGATAATGGAACCCTCTCTTTCATCAAAAAACATGTAGGGATTGTTGCTATCCGTGAGATTTCAGAGGTGAAGAACCGCCGGGCCAATACAGAGTTTTCTTATACCTTCCATGGGCGTGATGTCTATGCCTATACAGGAGCTAAGTTAGCCAGTGGCCATATCAGCTTTGAGGAAGTGGGACCAGAACTCAGTGTTGAACACATTGTAGAAATCCCTGTGGTGGAAACTGTTATGGAGGACAATCTTGTCAAAGGAGCAGTTGACATCTTGGATGTACGCTTTGGTTCTCTCTGGACTTCGATTACCCGAGAAGAGTTCAATCATTTGGAACCTGAATTTGGGGAACGCTTTGAAGTGACCATCTATAACAATGACATGCTGGTTTACCAAAACCAAGTAACCTACGGCAAGTCTTTCGCCGACGTGCGGATTGGACAGCCGATCCTTTATATCAATTCCCTCTACCGTGTTGGTCTTGCTATCAACCAGGGATCCTTTGCCAAGGCCTATAATGTAGGAGTTGGGGCTTCTTGGCATATCGAAATTAGAAAAATGGAAAATTAATAGGAGATAAAATATGAAACAAAAACAAGCTTTTACAATTAAGGATGTTGTAGCCATCGGGGTTGGAGCGGCCCTCTTTGTGGTCATTGCGATGATCCCAATTCCAGCGCCAGCTCCAAATACCAACATTCAGTTGCAATACGCTCTTCAAGCCCTCTTTAGTGTGATCTTTGGTCCGATTGTTGGTTTCTTAATGGGCTTTATCGGACATGCCATTAAAGATGCGATGACTTATGGCCTCTGGTGGACTTGGATCATTTCTAGTGGCTTGTTTGGACTCTTTGTTGGTATCTTCCGCAAGCAAATCGGTAACCTAAAAGGAGAAGTGACCAAGAAAGAATTGATCGTCTTTAACGTCGTACAAGTCATTGCCAACTTGCTTATTTGGGGATTGATTGCTCCGATTGGGGATGTGATGATCTACAAAGAAAGTGCAAACAAGGTATTCCTACAAGGTGTTGTAGCAGGTTCTGTCAATGCTTTAGTGGTAGCTATTGCAGGTTCTCTTCTCTTGATTGCTTATGCACGGACTCAAACAAAAGATGGAAGTTTGTCTAAAGACTAATCATAAATAAGAAGATAAAGTCTGGGAAACCAGGCTTTTTTTGTTTACAAAAAATATTTTTTACAAAATGTAAAATATATGTTGCAAAATAGAAAATATAGTGTATAATAGAGTTATAAAAACAAGAAAGGAAAAGCCTGTGGAGAAAAATCTCAAATTAAAAATGGCCCGGGTCGAGCATGATATGACCCAGGGGGATCTTGCAGATGCCATCGGGGTGACACGTCAGACCATTGGCCTGATCGAGGCAGGGAAGTACAATCCAACCCTCAGCCTCTGCCTAGCCATTTGTAAGACCTTGGATAAGACGCTGGATCAACTGTTCTGGGAGTAACAGTTTTAACAATAGAAAGAGGAAGTATATGAAACAAAAGAAAGAACCAATTGTAAAAGATGAACGGACCATGCTACTTGATGGAAAAATTGCAGGGGAACTTGTTTTAGGAATGACATTATTTATTGCCCTATCTGCCTTTGTGAAAGCTAGTATCTTGGACTTAGCCCTAGTAGCCTATATGCCCGAACTTATTCTCTTGATTGTCATGGGAGTTTATGCCTTTGTGAGAAGGATCAGCTCAGGGATCGACATTCGAGATATGTTAGAAAAAGATAGCTGGTTCAGCCGCATCGGGGCAGGCGTCTTATTTTCCTTATTTGTGATCGCAACGGATGTGATTGGGAAGCGCGAAACGATGAGCTTTATGTTCAGCCCCAAATATCTGCTCAAAATCGTTCTTGCCATTTTGGTCTTTGCTATTTTGACTTATCTGTTAGAGAAACCACTTGCTCTTATCAATCGGAAAAAACAAAAGAAGATTGAGGCAGAGTTAGAGGAGGAATAAATGAGATTACAATTGATGAACAAACAAATCATAGATGAACGAGAAGAAGGACTGGCCAATAAGGCTGGTGCTGAAACGGCTAGTTTTCTGTTCCTTGCCTTAGCGGTTTTTAGTGTAGGATCTATGTTTACTACCAATCCTGGACTGAGTCCAATCATGGTCGTAACCTTACTCATTATTTCAGGATTGTATTATACGGTTCGTTGTCAACGATTGGGTGTAAGGTTTATCAGCTATAGCTACCTCAATCTAATGGGGATTATTACTGTAACTTGTGTTCTCTCCTTATTCATCTGGGCTCAAAATTTTCAATTAAACCAAGCAATCTATCACAATAATCCCTTTCATTCAAAATTTTTGCTGGTGCTTCCTATCACATTTCTCCTGAATCTTCCGATTGTATGGGGGATGAATTCCCTTGTGATGCTCCTAGCAAAAGTAGAGAAAAAACGCTATGAAGCCTATTTAGACCAGTTGGAAAAGGAAGAGTAGGTAGTTGGAACCTTATTTTCGTCGTGTAAAAGTCTGGAACCCCAGACTTTTATTTTTCAGTCAAATAAATTGCATTCGTTTTCTCGGGAGAGTATACTGGTATAGTTGAATGAAAAATTCTGATAATTTAATCTTAGAAAAGAGAATCTTATGGCAAAACCTATTCGTGTTTTACTTTACTATAAATATGTTCCCATCGAAAACGCAGAACAATTTGCGGCTGACCACTTGGCTTTCTGTAAGTCAATCGGCCTCAAGGGCCGTATCCTAGTCGCTGACGAAGGGATCAACGGAACCGTTTCTGGTGACTACGAAACAACACAAAAATACATGGACTATGTTCATAGCCTTCCTGGTATGGAAGACCTCTGGTTCAAGATTGATGAGGAAGAAGAGCAAGCTTTCAAGAAGATGTTTGTGCGTTATAAGAAAGAGATTGTCCACCTTGGATTAGAGGATGATAACTTCGATAACGATATCAATCCCCTTGAAACGACAGGTGCTTACTTGTCTCCAAAAGAATTTAAAGAAGCTCTTCTAGACGAGGATACAGTTGTCCTTGATACTCGTAACGACTACGAGTACGACCTTGGCCATTTCCGTGGCGCTATTCGTCCAGATATCCGCAATTTCCGTGAGTTGCCACAATGGGTCCGTGATAACAAAGAAAAATTCATGGACAAACGTGTCGTAGTTTACTGTACAGGTGGCGTTCGTTGTGAGAAATTCTCAGGCTGGATGGTGCGTGAAGGCTACAAAGATGTCGGTCAATTGCACGGCGGAATTGCAACCTACGGAAAAGACCCAGAAGTTCAAGGAGAACTATGGGATGGGAAGATGTACGTCTTTGACGAGCGGATCGCAGTCGATGTCAACCATGTCGATCCAAGCGTTGTCGGAAAAGACTGGTTTGATGGAACACCATGTGAACGCTATGTCAACTGTGGAAATCCTTTCTGTAACCGTCGCATCTTGACTTCAGAAGAAAATGAAGACAAGTACCTCCGTGGTTGCTCACATGAGTGCCGTGTTCATCCACGCAATCGCTATGTAGAAGAACACAACTTGTCACAAGAAGAGGTTGCTGAGCGTTTGGCTGTTATCGGTGAGACGCTTGATGGAACTCTTGCATAAGCTAAAAACAGCCTTTTGGCTGTTTCAGATTGAAGACAAAGTCTTTTGAAAAACTTCCCTTAGGTGAGCACGGACGTCAGCGAACTTCTACGAAGTTCCATGACTTAGTTTTGAACCTAAGGTTCAAAACTCCCGAGTGCTTGAACCACAGTGGTTCAAGCACTTTTTCTCACAGCGGAAAGTTTTTCATCTTCTTTAATGACAAAAAAATATAAGTCATGTTTTGAAAGTCATCTAGCTGTTTAATGTAGTACAATAGTTTGTCTACATTCAAAAACAGCCTTTCGGCTGTTTTTTCTATGGAAAGTCATGAAAATTTGTGCTATAATTTGGTAAGCGATTACAAAAAGGAGAAAACAAATGTCAGTTGTGTTTTCAATTCGAAATAAAAAGAGTATGTTTGGCTATCAAAAAGTGATGCCAGCTAAAGATGTATTGAATTTGGTGGAAGGAGTTCTTACCTACAGTTTTGAGGAAGCCATGCTTGGCCGCTCTCTCAAAGATTTTCCAGCCATGATGTGTATCCGCTATGGCAAGAGTTGCTTGCCGATCATCCTTCGTTATCTGGATCAAGAGCATGCTTATCAGTTCATCCTTGCAGATTTTGCCACCCTTGAAGATTGGCGACTCATCTTGGAATGGCTCAGTGCCCTAGCTCGTCAGTTGGGGAATGAGATTCACGATAATTTAGGAACCAGCTATGACGCAGATTCTATTTTCTCTTTTGACTATGAGAACTATTTGCTGAAGAATCTACAGAATCTAGAAAAAGATCCAGACCTTCATCAATATCAACTTCAGGGATTTGCTCATCCTGTAATTTTGGATCGTGAGCTCCTTCGTAAAATTTTAGACTCCGCTCAACCTTTAGAGGAGTTCAGTCAAGTGGTTAAAAAGGTTCAATACAGCTCCGCCTTCTTTAGTCAAGTTCGTTTCTACCGTCAGAACGAAACGGGAGGCATTATTGGCAGTTACAGTCTAACAGAAGATACGGATACTGTCTTGCCACGAGTGCCTTTTGTTCCAGCAGAGTTTGTAGAGAAGGTCAATATGGATGAAGTCATCGACTGGAAAGTGAACTTAGTGGAAATCACTGGAAATCCCGATATGCCAGAGAGTTATAAGCCGGTGGGGGCTGTGAATTTAGAAGCCCTACTGAATGCTTTGGATTCGAGTGAATTTGACTTGTTGGATGCCAATCAAATTGAAATCAAAAAATTGTCCAAAGAACGCTTGTTGCAATTAGCCCAACTCTAATAGAAAAAGTTCTCAGTGTTGAGAACTTTTTCTTTTAGTTTGATTCATGTGGCAAGATCAAGTTAAGGATGATTCCTGTCATAGCTGAGAGGGCTGTTCCTGAAAGGGTCACTGGACCGAGTTTCAGAATTGCTCCACCAAGTCCAAGAACCAACATGGCACTTGCAATAATCAAGTTGCGCATCAAGCTGAAGTCAACGCGTTCTTTGATCAAGACTTTCAAACCATTACTTGCGATTACCCCATAGAGCAAGATGGACATCCCACCGAGAACAGAGTTTGGAATGGTAGAAATGAGAGCAGTAAATTTACCAAGGAAGCTCAAGGAAATAGCAATCAAGGCTGCATTTCGGATAACGGAAACAGAAGCGATGCGAGTCATCCCAATAACGCCTGTATTTTCACCGTAAGTGGTATTGGCTGGACCACCAAGGAAGGCTGATACAGATGTTGCAATCCCGTCACCAAGAAGGGTACGATGAAGTCCCGGTTGTTTCAAGAATTGACGGCCACAGATTTGACTAAGCACGGTATGGTCACCGATATGTTCTGAAATAGTTACGATAGCGATTGGCAAGATGGCGATGGTTTCAGGACCGAAATATAAGTTGTATTGTTTGAAGGCCCCACCCGTATTGAAAGGAAGATAGAAACCAGGGATTTCAAACCAGTTAGCCTTGAGGACGGGATCGAAGTCAACCAAGCCTAAGCAGACTGCGAAGACATAACCACCGATAATGGCAAAGAGGAAAGGAATGATTTTGAAGAAACCTTTTCCTTTGGTGTTGATGAAGGCGGCGATCAGGAAGGTCACGACAGCGACAAGGGCATTTTTCCAATCTCCTCCTTCAACAAAACCGGCGTTCTTAACAGCTGATCCTGCAAGCCCTAGACCAATGACGATGATCATAGGTCCAATGACAACGGCAGGAAGCAATTTGTCAATCCAGCGAGTGCCTGCTACTTTAACCCCTGCAGCGACAAGCACGTAGATCAGACCAGTCAGGATAACCCCAGTTTGGGCTGCATCGACTTTTCCACCCATTTCTTTCATCGCCAAAGCCATGGCTGTGATGAAGGCGAAGGAAGATCCGAGGTAGACAGGGACTTTAAAGCCGGTACAAGTCATATAGATCAGTGTCCCAACACCTGATGCAAAGAGGGCAACGGATACGGGCATGCCCAAGATGAGTGGTACCAAAATGGTAGCCCCAAACATGGCAAAAACGTGTTGGAAACTTAATAAGATTCCTTTAAGTGGTGCCGGACTTTGGTCGACATCCAGGAGCAAATCAACAGTTGATTCTTCTTTCATAATAACCTCACTTTTGGGCACCAAAAAAGAGCCCATGAATATTTTTGCATAGCAAGGGCCCTCAGATTATTCATATTCTGTGTCTTTGTCACCTCACAGGATGACATTAAAAACCTTTGCTTCTAAGAAGTATAGCAGAAAAAATTCGTTTTGTAAACGAATTTTTCCCGAGCCAAGAAACGAGAGAGCGAGGTTCGTTTTGTAAACGAATTTTTCCCGAGCCCGAAAACGAGAAAGCGAGGTAGGAGTTATCTATTTTCATCAGGAAAGAGTTCAATGATAGACGCAGTGGTTTAGTGGTCCATTTTCTTTTACTTTTTGAGAGATTCGGTATCATTTTCTACCACAAAAGGCGAACAAGTGGGGCTGCTTTCCCCTTTGTTAGAAGGAAAGAGGCCGATTTTGTGGTATAATAGGGGACTAGAAGTAGAATGAAAGAGGTGCACGAAATGCTGTTAGAAGAATTTGATGCCAATCGACAGGCGATTATCAATCCACAAGACCTACATGGTCCCATTGAAGGATTTCCCAAAGTAGTCATCTCTTGCTTTTCAAGAGTAACTTTTGCGCGCCTCCTTGAAAATTATGAACATGAGGTGCTTGCAAGAACCTCCATGGCCAACTTTGAAGTCATTGTCTATGGGATTACGATTGAAGACCAACAGCTTGCTGTCTTTAATGCACCAGTTGGGGCTGCTTCCTGTGTGGGGATTATAGAGGATTTGATTCAATTTGGGATGGAAAAACTGGTGCTCTTTGGAACCTGTGGGGTTTTAGATCGAGATATTGAGGCGACCTCCATCATCATTCCAACGGCAGCTCTTCGCGACGAGGGGACCAGTTACCACTATCTTCCGGCTAGTGAAGAAGTGGAAGTAAATAAGGAAAGCCTTCCTCTCTTCCAAGCCTTTCTGGACAGCCACAGGGTTTCTTATCAGTCAGGAAAAGTGTGGACGACAGATGCTCCCTACCGGGAAACCATCGACAAGATGAAGCGACGAATGGAAGCAGGAGCCATTTGTGTAGATATGGAATGTTCGGCAGTGGCAGCTTTAGCAGCTTTTCGGGGCTTTGAGCTCTGCCATTTCTTCTACGCTGCAGACCACCTCTCGGAAGAAAAATGGGATATCCGAACCTTATCCAGTCATGAGGATTTAGATAGCAAGGATCGAATCGCGGATTTGGCCATCCAATTTGCGCTCTTATGGGAAAAGGCGAACTAAATGAAAGAAGCAATGATTGAACTGAAGGATTTTTCCTTCCAATACAAGGCACAGTCTGAGCCAACTTTGAAAAATATCAACTTAACCATTTATAAGGGGGAAAAGGTCCTGATTGTCGGGCCATCTGGCTCTGGTAAGTCAACCATTGGCCAGTGCTTAAATGGGATTATCCCTAATATCTATAAGGGAACCAGTAGTGGCCAATTCCTCATTCAGGGGAAAGAAGCCTTTGATCTCAGTATTTATGAGAAGTCTCATTTGGTCAGTACGGTCTTACAGGATACGGATGGTCAGTTTATCGGTCTCAGTGTTTCAGAAGACTTAGCTTTTGCCCTTGAAAACGATATGGTGGAGCTGGAAAGAATGAAATCCCGGGTCCATACCTGGGCGGAGCGCTTAGACTTAAGCAAGCTCTTGGACCATCGCCCTCAAGATTTATCCGGCGGGCAAAAACAACGGGTCAGCTTGGCGGGTGTCCTGATTGACGAAAGTCCGATCCTGCTCTTTGATGAGCCGCTGGCTAATCTAGATCCCAAATCGGGTCAGGATATCATAGATCTGATTGATCAGATTCATGAAGAGCAGGGAACGACAACCATTATCATTGAACACCGTTTGGAGGATGTACTCTACCGTCCCATCGATCGGGTCATCTTGATCAATCAAGGGCAAGTCCTCTTTAATGGGAGCCCAGATGAGTTGTTGAGGACGACACTGCTGGCTGAAAATGGGATTCGTGAACCCCTCTATTTAACGACTCTTCGCCAGTTAGGCCAGGATATCAGCAAGCTACCGCACTTGGACAAGGTAGAAAAATTACCACTTGAGGATGTATCAGTGGATATCCCAACTCCTCATTTTGAAAAAGCGGCAGAGGCAGAGACAATCCTAGAACTTGGTCATTTGAACTTTGCCTATCGAGAAGGCCAGCCCATTCTAAAAGACCTTTCTCTAACCATTCCAAAAGGCCAACGGTTGGCTATTGTTGGTAAAAATGGGGCTGGAAAATCAACCCTTGCTAAGGCGATTTGTGGCTTCATCCAGACGGAAGGAACCTATTTCTCAAAGGGAGAGGATATCAAGGGTGATAGTGTCAAGGAGCGGGCAGAGCGCGTGGGCTATGTCCTGCAAAACCCCAACCAGATGATCTCGACCAACATGATTTTTGATGAGGTGGCCCTGGGTCTTCGCTTAAGAAATGTTCCAGAGGACCAGATTGAAAGTCGTGTCCATCAAGCCTTGAAAACCTGTGGTCTCTACGAATTTCGTAAGTGGCCGATCTCTGCCCTATCTTATGGCCAGAAAAAGCGAGTGACTATCGCCTCTATCCTTGTCTTGGGACCAGATGTTCTGGTCTTGGATGAGCCGACGGCTGGTCAGGACCAACGAAACTATACGGAAATTATGGATTTCCTTGATGAACTCCATCAAAAAGGGCATACCATTGTCATGATTACCCATGATATGCAGCTCATGCTGGATTATTCGGACCGGGCAGTCGTGGTCATGGATGGGCAGGTTTTGGCTGATTTGACACCAGCAGAGCTCTTGACTCAACCAGAAATTTTGAGACGGGCTAATTTGAAAGAAACCTCTATTTTCGCCTTGGCAAATCGACTTGGTGTCGATCCTCTTGCCTTGACCCAGTTTTATATGAATCAGAAGGGGGAAGGTCATGAATAATCGCTTAGTCGGCTACCATGCCGGAACCAGTTTTCTGCATCGCCTTTCAGGCGCTAGCAAGCTTCTTTTCTTACTCTTGGTATCATTAGCTGCCATGTTGAGTTACGATACTCGCTTATTGTTGGTCATTGGTCTGGGTGCCCTCGCCTTATTTGCAACCTCAGGCATTCGTTTGAAAGACATCTCCTTTGTTCTGAGTTTTGCCTTAGCTTTTGCCCTTCTCAATGTCTTGATGGTCTATCTTTTTGCCCCTCAATATGGGGTAGAAATCTATGGAGCAAAGACAGTTCTTCTAGATGGTTTAGGGGCATATAGTATTACAGCCCAAGAGTTATTTTATCTCTTCAACCTCACTTTGAAGTATGTGTGTACCATTCCTTTAGCTCTCATTTTCTTGATGACCACTCATCCCAGTCAGTTTGCTTCGAGTCTCAACCAGATTGGGGTGTCCTACAAAATTGCTTACTCAGTCAGCTTGACCTTGCGCTATATTCCAGATGTGCAGGAGGAATACCAGATTATCAAGCTCTCGCAAGAAGCAAGAGGCTTGGAGTTGTCCAAAAAGGCCAACTTTGTCCAGCGGGTGAAGGGAAATCTTCAGATGATTTCTCCCTTGATTTTTAGTTCTTTGGAGCGGATTGAAACGATCTCTACGGCCATGGAACTGCGTCGCTTTGGAAAAAATAAAAAACGAACTTGGTACACCTATCAGGAGATGACCACTCGTGATCGCTTGATTATCCTAGGATCAATCTTCATGGTGGTCTTGAGTATCGTCCTGATTTGGGTAAACAAAGGTCGCTTCTATAATCCTTGGAGGTAAGAAAATGGCAGAAACAATTTTAGTAACGGGAGCATCTGCTGGCTTTGGCCAAGCCATTTGTCACCGCTTAGTTGCCGATGGGCATCGAGTGATTGGCGCTGCTAGACGCATTGAAAAATTACAGGCTCTTCAAGAGGAGCTAGGAGAAGCTTTTTATCCCCTTCAAATGGATGTGACGGATTTTTCTCAGGTGGATCATGCACTTGCCAGTTTGCCAAAAGCTTGGGAGAGAGTGGATGTTTTGGTCAATAATGCTGGCTTGGCCCTAGGCCTCGCTCCAGCTCATGAAGCAGAGCTTGCAGATTGGCTGACCATGATCCAGACCAATATTATCGGTCTGACCTATTTGACCCGGAAAATCCTCCCCCAAATGGTGGAACGAAATGATGGTTATGTCATCAATATGGGGTCAACTGCAGGGACGGTGCCTTATCCAGGTGCCAATGTGTATGGTGCTTCCAAGGCCTTCGTTAAACAGTTTTCATTAAATCTGCGTGCAGACTTGGCTGGAAAACAGATTCGGGTGACCAATATTGAGCCAGGTCTCTGTGAAGGGACCGAATTTTCGACGGTTCGCTTTAAAGGAGATGAAAAACGGGTAGAGGCTCTCTATCGAGATGCCCATGCCATTCAGCCAGAAGACATTGCCAATACCGTAGCTTGGCTCATCCAACAGCCCAAGCATGTCAATGTCAACCGCATTGAAATCATGCCGGTTTCTCAAACCTTTGGACCACAACCGGTCTATCGGGGTGACTAGTTGCTAACCAGCACGATCCGTTGCTGGTTATTTTTCCATGTTGAGAATAGAGAATAGGAGGGGGAAACCCATGTCAAAAGCTTTAGTGATTGGTTCTACTGTTTGTGATGTTATGGTCTATCTGGATCGACTACCGAGTCGGGAAGGAGACGCCCATATCCATGAGCAGACTTGGTCTCTTGGAGGGTGTGCCTTTAATGTCGTCTCCGTACTTCATGCTTTGGGTCAAAATGTTGACTTCATCTCGCCAGTGGGGACGGGTGTCTACGGGGACTTTGTCAAGGCAGAACTCGAGAGGCTGGGTATCCAGACTCCAATCTCAGTAACCGGGGCAAATGGTTGTTGTTATTGCTTTATCGAGTCGGATGGTGAGAGGTCCTTTTTATCAGATCATGGAGTAGAATATAGTTTTCAGAAGGAATGGCTCCAGTCTCTGGAGCAGGAAAGCTACGATTTTATTTATCTCTGTGGCCTTGAAGTAGAAGAGCCGACTGGATTGGAACTGATTCAATCTGTGTCAAAAATCAAAGGTCAAGTCATCTTTGCACCAGGACCTCGAGGACTCTTGATTCCCGAGGAGCGTTTGGAAGCCATCTATGATCTCCACCCCATTCTCCATGTCAATGAGGCAGAAGCCAAGGCTTTTTCGGCTTGTGAAGAGATTGCTGACGCAGCTAAGAAGCTCTACCAAAGAACGGGGCAGTTAGTCATCGTCACCTTGGGAGAAAAAGGAGCGATCGCATACGATGGTAGGTTCTACGAGGTGGCCGGATTTCCGACAGAAGTCGTTGATACTGTAGGAGCAGGAGATAGTCATCTGGGAGCCTTTATAGCGGCATCTTTGCAAGGGCTAGATGTGGAGGATGCCTTAACCTTTGCTAACCGTTTTGCAAGTATGGTTGTGGCGACCAAGGGAGTTCATTTAGAGCGCCATCACTACCATACCCTAGAGCAAGAGTTAAAAAAATTAGTTTATTCAAAAAGAAGCTGACAAACTGTCAGCTTCTTTTTAGTATCATCTTATAACGGACGCTTATTTGGCATGCCCGCTTTTCTTGGGTATTTATTAGGGGTTTCTTTTTTCTTTTCTACAAGAGTGATATAGCGTGGATCCCCATTAGGCAATTCATACTGTAGATTGTCTTCAACCTTGCTAAAGAGCAGATTGAGGGCGTTTTTAGCTTCTTCCAACTCTTCTGGAGCATTGCTAGCCTTGAGAGCAAGAAGCTGTCCCCCTACTTTCAGATAGGGAATGGTCAGTTCAGACAAGACCTGCATGCGGGCAACGGCGCGGGCAGTTACGATATCAAATTGGGCACGAAAGGCCTTGTCTTGTGCAAAGTCCTCAGCTCGTCCATGGTAGAAATGAACTCCGCTCAAGCCTAACTCTTCAGCTAGTAAATGAAGGAAATTGATTCGCTTATTGAGGGAATCAATAATGGTCACATCTAGCTCAGGGAATAGGATCTTCATTGGTAGACTCGGAAAGCCAGCACCAGCGCCGATATCCAAGAGACGGATGGGTTGGTTTTCAATCAAACCTTGTAAAATGGGTGCGATAGAATCATAAAAATGCTTGAGATAGACTTCATCTTTATCGGTGATAGCGGTGAGATTAATTTTCTCATTCCATTCCACGAGGAGCTCGAAATAGCGTTCGTATTGCTCTTTTTGTCGATCAGTTAGTGGGAAGCCGAGGTCGGCTAAACGGTCATAAAATTCTTCTGGTTTCATAAGATAATTTTACCACAAAATAAGGGAAATTTGATATACTGGTACTAAAGAAATGAAAGGAATTCAATAAAATGATTTGGATTATTCTTGGGGTCCTAGTGGTCCTTGTGTTGATGGTAGTAGGAGTTTACAACGGTTTAGTGAAAAGTCGGATGCAGACTCGCGAAGCTTGGAGTCAAATCGATGTGCAATTGAAACGTCGGAATGACTTGATTCCAAACTTGATCGAAACGGTTAAAGGGTATGCTAAGTACGAAGGAGATACACTAGCAAAAGTAACTCAACTTCGCCAACAAGTAGCGCAAGCATCTTCACCTGCAGAAGCAATGGCAGCCAGTGATGCTCTTTCACGTCAAGTGGCAGGTATCTTTGCGGTGGCTGAAAACTACCCAGACTTGAAAGCCAACACCAACTTTATGCAATTGCAAGAAGAATTGACTAACACAGAAAACAAAATTTCTTATGCTCGTCAATTGTACAACAGTGTCACAAGCAACTACAATGTCAAGTTGGAAACTTTCCCAACAAATGTGATTGCTGGAATGTTTGGCTTCAAACAAGCCGAATTCCTTCAAGTGCCTGAAGAAGAAAAAGCAGTACCAAAGGTGGACTTTAGCGGATTAGGAGACTAATATGCTCTTTGACCAAATTGCAAGCAATAAAAGGAGAACCTGGATTCTCCTTATTGCTTTTTTCATACTCTTGGCTCTCATCGGAGCAGCCGTTGGCTACCTCTGGTTAGGATCCTCACTTGGAGGCGTCATCCTAGCTTTGATTATTGGTGGGATTTATGCCTTTAGCATGATTTTCCAATCAACCGAAGTTGTCATGCGGATGAACGGGGCGCGTGAGGTGACGGAAGAGCAAGCCCCTCAACTCTACCATATTGTCCAAGATATGGCCATGGTAGCTCAAATCCCTATGCCTCGGGTTTATATTGTAGATGATCCGTCCATGAATGCATTTGCGACAGGGTCCAATCCTCAAAATGCTGCTGTTGCAGCAACGACAGGTCTTCTGGCTGTGATGAACCGTGAGGAATTGGAGGGAGTCATCGGACACGAAGTCAGCCATATTCGCAATTACGATATCCGCATCTCCACGATTGCGGTTGCCCTTGCCAGTGCCATCACCATGCTCTCTAGTATTGGAGGACGGATGATGTGGTGGGGCGGTGGTCGTAGACGGGATGATGATCGAGAAGGAGGCAGTGGTTTAGAAATTATTATTCTGATCCTTTCCTTGATTGCCATCGTATTAGCTCCATTAGCGGCGACTTTGGTTCAGTTAGCCATTTCTCGTCAACGGGAGTTCCTAGCGGATGCCTCCAGTGTTGAATTGACACGGAATCCTCAAGGGATGATTAATGCTCTTTTGAAGCTGGATAACAGTGTGCCTATGCAACGAGAAGTTGATAGTGCAAGTAGTGCTCTCTTTATCAACGATCCTAAAAAAGAATCCGGCTTTCAAAAGCTCTTTTATACCCACCCACCCATTGCTGAGCGGGTTGAAAGATTAAGAAACATGTAAAAAAGATCCACCAAACAGTGGATTCAGATTGAAGACACAATCATCTTAGAACCTTTCCTTAGGTGAGTACGGACGTCAGCGAACTTCTATGAGGTTCCAAAACTCCCGAGTGCTAGAAACAACCTTGTTTCTAGCACTTTTCTCACGGCGGAAAGTTTCAGTAGATGATTGAATAACTCTAAAGAATAAAAAGTATTTATCTTTATAGAAGTTAATAGAATTGTATAAAAGATAACTTTGTCTTTAAGCTCAATCCACCCAATGGTGGGTTTTTTATTTAGTTGTTAAGAGGAGGGTAGTGAAACCAAGGATAGCAAAGGTCCCCCACGCTAGGGGAAGGCTCCAGATAGCTAGACTAGAAAAGAGAGCTGTCCCAAGTGGCATGGCAAAGCTGACCATCAGTCCCAAAAAGCTAGAGGTAGAAGCTAATTTTTCAGCGGGTAATTTACTCATTAAAAGACTGGAAACTTTTGGGTTGATTTTTGCTACAAGATAACCAAGGAAAGTGATGAGTAGAAGGGAAAGGAAATCCCAGTGCACCAGAATATTTGTCAGCCCAAGCATAGTCAGCCCACCTGCGATCCATAGGAGGATATGGTGGAGGGTTTGCTTTGAAAAATAATCGTGGGGTGTCAGACTAGCCCAGACCATGCTTAAAATAGTCACAGCCTCTAAGATCAAGAGGGATTGGCTAAAGCTCAACTGAAAGAAGGGGGATTGAAGCAGTTGAAGATTGTAGATGCCAGAGATGGATCCCCCTAGGGCATTGATGAGAACCAATGAGAAGAGCAACTTACCAAAGTGGTGGACGTCCTCATCTGCAAAAATATTTTTGGCATTGGAATACATCTCTTGGCATTCGTGGAGCAAAGAATTCTTATTTTGGGGCTCAATGACGGGGTCATGTGTCAGCTGATTTTTTCTCATCAGGAGACAGGTGGAAGACAGGAGAAAAGTCACGGCATTGATCGAGGCGACCAGAGCAAAATGTTGATGGCTGATGGCTAGCAGCCAAACTCCTAGAGCTTGTCCAGAAATCGAACAGACCATACTAAGTAGTTGATTGAAGGAATAGGCCTCCATCAAATCCTCGCTAGAGATGTTCTTTTTCATGATGGGGAGTTGTAGCCCCCCGCGATAATCGCTCAAACAATCTGAAACAATGTTTAACAAACAGATAAAGGAAAAAGCAAAGTAACCTGGAATCTTGGTTATGAGCGCAATAAGGATGAAGAGGATGGCTTGGAGATAGCCGATGCGTATCAACCAGTTAGCTTTTTTCTTCGTATGGTCAGCCTTCATCCCAACAAAAATGCTAAAGAGGCTAGGAATAAATACAATGAGATTGGCAATGCCAACTGCTAGACTCGGTTGAGGCATGCTGGCAGCAAAGACCACAAAGACCAGATTGTAGATGGCAGCACCAAGGGTATTCAAAAAGCGAGAAAGACTGAGTAAGGCAAAAATTTTATTACGAGCTAAGAGTTTCATAAACCTTCCTCCTTCGTGTGAACAGTTGCTAGGACTTGTTTGATGGATCGACTGATCTGTTTAAAGACCTCCAATTTCTCCTCTTCAGAGAGAAGAAGTTTCTGATCTTTTAGGTAGACGCTAGTATGTTTGAGAAACAAATGAAGGAAATATCTTTTTAGTTTGATCATCATGGAAGGGACCTTCTTTCTTTGCTTGATGATCCTATTGTAGACCTCAAAAATAAGAAAAACAAAATGTTGCATATTTTCAACAAAAAGAGGCTGGGACAAAAGTCCTAGCCTCTCAATTATCTTTGGATTGTCGAGCAAGACGCAGTGGTTGAGTGGGCTCTACTACGCTGATTTTATCAGCTTTTACATCCCTACTCAACTGTGCGGAGGTGGGACGACGAAATCGAATTCTAACGAATTACCAATTTCTGTCCCACTCTCTTTTCAGGATTCCTTGATCAGTTCTTGCAGGCCCTGTTTGTAGTAGTTGGCACTGTCCTTACAATCCAGAATAGAGAGAACCTGGATGGCCTGCTCCATCTTTTCAAGACCAGCTTCTTTTTCACCCTTCCGATAAAGAAATTCTCCTTTGGCGTAGAGATAAACCGTCCGAAGGTAGGCTTCGTTCTCAGAGTAAAAGTGGTTGTTAATCAGGTGATCAAAATAGGTTGCATCTTCAAATTCATTTGAATTAATGGCCAGAAAAAAGCCATTAAGGAAAATAGAATTGATGGCAGGACGAGAGGAATCTAGGAGAAGCTTGAAATCCTCACGTTGGACCAACTCCTCTGTGTATTGTCGATAGAGCTGACTAGAGAAAAGAGGAGAGGTCAGTGAAAATAGGCTTAACTCAAAATTTCCCCAGACCATGACAGAGAAGAGGTAGTCATAGAGGAAATCTAGTTCCTCTTGGCTAGCAGCCAACTCTACCTCAGGATATAAGCCAAGTATTTTGGCCTTGAGAATAATGCTGGCTAAGAAGTCTTCTTTTTTGTGATCTTTCTGATAGGCTAGTTGGTAGCTTTGGTACAAGGCTTGGTCGTGTTCCAAGCTCATGTTTTCATAGTGTTCTTTCAACAATTTGGGAATAAAGGAGTGCTGATCGATACCAGCTAGATTTGAAAACTCACTGAGGCTGGTTTTGATCTGTTGAAGGGCCTGAAAAAACCGTTGCGTCGTCAGGTCATTTTCTCCTCTTTCAAATCGAGATAACATGGAGCGCGAAAATTCGCCACCTGTAGCCTCCTCTAAAGAGATGTGGCGACTTTCACGTATTTGCCGAAAAACTGCTCCGATTTCTTTCATGAATTCTCCTCTATCTAACATTGCTCAATGCCCTAGCAAGTGAACCTCTTTTGTCCAAGAAATGGTGGGACCCTTGTGTACAACACCAATTTGCCTAGTCTCTGTATCTTTTTTCATGATTATAACAAATTTTTGAGGAGACATCTTGGTTGAAGGGACAGCTTCATGATATACTAGTAGTATCTAGAAGATTTGAGGACAAAAGAATGAACTTATTTACACAAGAAATCCGTAAAAATCCTGAAGGACTGGCATTTAATCAAGAGTTGGATTTGTTAAAGGATCTGCAAAAGCGTAATCCAGAAATTCTTGATTTGAAGAATGTGACAGCGACAGGGGGAGTAGCCTATGATACAGGTCTCTATGTCCTGGATTACCAGTTGAGCTACACTATCGTTTTGGCCTCTAGCCGAAGCATGGAGCCTGTCGAGATTCAAGAGAGCTATCCTGTAACAGAGGTATTTGCGGAGGATGTACAGTCAGAGGCAGATATCGAAGCTCTTGAGGAAGACTTGATCCTTCCAATCGAAGGTGGGAAGATTGACCTGAGTGAGAGTGTAGCGGATAATATTCTGCTCAATATTCCTCTCAAGGTTCTCACTCCAGAAGAGGAGGCTGGAGAAGGTTTTATCGAGGGCAATGATTGGAAAATCCTATCCGAAGAAGAATACCAAGCTGCTCAAGCGATCAAGAAAGAAGAAAACAGTCCTTTCGCTGGTCTAAATGGCTTGTTTGACGAAGAATAAGCTAGAGATTGCATTTGATAAATTTAGACATAAATACAGGTCTTTTCTTTGAGGAAAGGCCTTCTTTTGATATACTAGGATTAATAAACAACAGAGGGTAGACCTCTAAAAAGGAGAAAAAGTATGGATACTTTATTTATTCCAGGTTGGTTGATTACCGGCCTAATAGTCGCAGTTATTATTTTGATTTTGCTTGTTAAAGGTTATGTGAACGCTAAACCCAACGAAGTCGTGGTCATTACAGGTCTTCGGAAACAACGTCACTTGCGTGGGAAAGCTGGCTTTATGATTCCCTTTGTCGAACAACGCTCTTATCTTGATATTGAGCAATTCTCGACAGATGTTCGGACGTCAGAAGCAGTCCCAACACTGGACTTCATTAACGTCCGTGCCGATGCAGCTGTTAAATTAAAAATTGGTACAACCGATGAAATGATTGCCCGGGCTGCAGAAAACTTCTTGAACTGGAATACGACAGATATTTCCAATTCTGTCCAAGATGTCTTGGAAGGAAACTTGCGGGAAGTGATCGGTCAGATGGAGCTCCGTAAGATGGTCAATGACCGTCAAGAGTTTGCCTCAAAAGTGCAGGACAACGTAGCACCAGACTTGGCCAAAATGGGTCTGGAAGTCATCGCTTTTACGGTTCAATCCTTCTCTGATGAAGGGGGAGTCATCGATAACCTCGGGATTGAAAATGTTGAAACCATCAAGAAAGATGCCTTGATTGCCAAAGCCAAAGCGGAACGCGAACGCAAGGAAGTCGAAGCAGAACAAGATAAATTGGCCAACGACAAACGCGTCGCTGCCGATCTTGAAATCGCGCAAAAACAAAACGAATTAAAACTCAAACAAGCAGCCCTCAAGCAAGAAGCAGATATTGCCCAAGCAAAAGCAGATGCCGCTAAAGGGATTGAGGCAGAAGTGCAACGTCGTGAACAAGAGCGCGTGGCAGCCGAAGCCAATATCATGAAACAGGAAAAAGAAGCGGAAGTCAAAGAGCGCGAAGTTAAGGTTCGTGAGCAAGAATTGGATGCCAACATCCGCAAACAAGCTGAAGCTGAAAAATATGCGCGTCAACAAGCTGCAGAAGCAGAATTGATCGAACGCCAACGCAAGGCGGAAGCAGAACTCTTCGAAACACAAAAAGAAGCCGAAGCTCGGAAAGCCCAAGCCGAAGCTGAGAAATTCGCCCAATTGCAAGAGGCCGAAGCTATTGAAGCCAAAGGTCGCGCCGAGGCCGAAGCCATTCGCTTGAAACTGGAAGCGGAAGCCAAAGGTTTGGACCAAAAGGCCGAAGCAATGAAGAAAATGCAAGAAGCAGCCATTACTGAAATGGTCGTTGACAAGTTGCCTGAAATTGCGCGTGCTGTCGCAGAACCATTAACCAAGGTGGATAAGATCACCATGTACGGGGAAGGCAATGCTTCTAAGATGGTGGGCGATATTATGCAAAGTATCGACCAAGTCTCTCAAGGAGCTGGATTTGATATTCGTCAATTGCTAGCAGGAGCTCTTGGAGTTAATATGACGGTCAACAAACTCAAAGAAGGAGAACAACCGGTCATTGAAGCAGAAGAGTTAGCTTCAAAAGAAGATTAATGTCATTCATTAGAAAGTGTCTGAGGACTGTAACTCAGGCACTTTTTGTTTTTTGCTTCAAAGTAGATAGGAGCTATCTTTCTACATGAAGGGGCAGGGGATGATTTTCTACTTTCATTTGATGTCAAAAAATGGTAGAATAAAGGCAAACTATAAAGAGGAGTGTCACATGACAAAAGCAAACTTTGGTGTTGTTGGTATGGCCGTAATGGGTCGTAACCTTGCCCTTAATATTGAATCTCGTGGATACACAGTTGCTATCTATAACCGTAGTAAAGAAAAAACAGAAGATGTTGTTGCTTGCCATCCTGAAAAGAACTTCGTGCCAAGCTATGATATCGAAAGCTTCGTAAACTCAATCGAAAAACCACGTCGGATCATGCTCATGGTTCAAGCAGGACCTGGTACAGATGCGACCATCCAAGCCCTTCTTCCACACTTGGATAAAGGCGATATCTTGATCGACGGAGGAAACACGTTCTACAAAGATACTATCCGTCGTAACGAAGAGTTGGCAAACTCAGGGATCAACTTCATCGGTACTGGTGTATCTGGTGGTGAAAAAGGTGCCCTTGAAGGTCCTTCTATCATGCCTGGTGGACAAAAAGAAGCTTATGAATTGGTAGCTGCTGTTCTTGAAGAAATCTCTGCAAAAGCACCAGAAGATGGAAAACCATGTGTGACTTACATCGGTCCTGATGGAGCAGGTCACTACGTGAAAATGGTCCACAACGGTATCGAGTATGGCGATATGCAATTGATTGCAGAAAGCTATGACTTGATGCAACACTTGCTTGGCCTTTCTGCAGAAGACATGGCTGAAATCTTTACGGAGTGGAACAAGGGCGAATTGGACAGCTACTTGATCGAAATCACTGCGGATATCCTTGGACGCAAAGACGATGAAGGTCAAGATGGACCAATCGTAGACTACATCTTGGATGCTGCAGGAAACAAGGGAACTGGTAAATGGACTAGCCAATCAGCGCTTGACCTTGGTGTGCCATTGTCACTCATCACTGAGTCAGTATTTGCACGTTACATCTCCACTTACAAAGAAGAACGTGTACACGCTAGCAAGGTGCTTCCAAAACCAGCTACTTTTAAATTTGAAGGAGACAAGGCTGAGTTGATCGAAAAGATCCGCCAAGCCCTTTACTTCTCAAAAATCATCTCATATGCACAAGGTTTTGCACAATTGCGTGTAGCTTCTAAAGAAAACAACTGGAACTTGCCATTTGCAGACATCGCCTCTATCTGGCGCGATGGATGTATCATCCGTTCACGTTTCTTGCAAAAGATCACAGATGCTTACAACCGTGATGCAGATCTTGCTAACCTTCTTTTGGATGAGTACTTCTTGGATGTAACAGCTAAGTACCAACAATCTGTTCGTGACATTGTAGCTCTTGCTGTACAAGCAGGTGTACCAGTACCAACCTTCTCAGCAGCCATCACTTACTTTGATAGCTACCGTTCAGCTGACCTTCCAGCGAACTTGATCCAAGCGCAACGCGACTACTTTGGTGCTCACACATACCAACGTAAGGACAAAGAAGGTACCTTCCACTATTCTTGGTACGACGAAAAATAATTGTAGGTTATGACAAAGCGGATATTACTAGTAGAGAATGAAAAGAATTTAGCGCGCTTTATTGATTTAGAACTTCAAAAAGCAGGCTATGTAGTTGATTTGGTAGAACAAGGGGAAATCGCCTTGAAACTCCTGCAGGCTACAGAATATGATTTAATTCTTCTCAATTACGAACTAGAAGATATGAGTGGGGAAGATTTTGCCCAACGCCTGAGCAAGATTCGTCCTGCAGCAGTCTTGATTGTCTTAGATAGTCGTGAGAAAATTTCTGAGCATATGGAGAGTATCCAACGATTTGCAGTGTCTTATGTCATCAAACCATTCGTGATCAGTGATTTGGTTGAGAGAATCATTGCTATTTTTAGAGGCCGTGATTTTATTGATCAACATTGTAATCAGATGAAAGTTCCTACTTCCTATCGGAATTTACGAATTGATGTCGAGAATCATATGGTGTATCGGGGAGAGGAAGTGATTGACCTGACACGTCGTGAGTATGATTTGTTAGCGACTTTGATGGGGAGTAAGCATGTCCTCAGTCGCGAGCAATTGCTGGAGCGTGTCTGGAAGTATGAGAGTACAGCAGAAACCAATATCGTTGATGTCTATATTCGCTATCTTCGTGGAAAAATAGATCTCCCAGGACAAAAGAGCTATATCAAAACTGTCCGAGGTGTCGGCTACCAAATGCAAGAATAAGAACATTCCCTTTGATGAGAAATCTCAAAGGGATTTTTTGTTTATCAAAAAGGAAGAAAGAAAAAATTTTTAAAAAAATTTTTTTAAAAAAATTGTGAAAGAAGCAAACGTTTGCTTAAAAGATAGGCTTTTCAAGGCCTTTATGTATAAAGTTTGTGAATTAAAAATATAGATGTAAGGGCTTTACAAATAGAAAAAAAGTGGTATAATAGTAAGTGAAATATGCAAACGTTTTCTTATATTACGGGCATTTCAAATTTATAAGGAGGTCGAATGATGAATAAACAATCATTCAAAAGTCTATTTAGCTTTGAATTTTGGCAAAAATTCGGTAAAGCATTGATGGTGGTCGTTGCAGTTATGCCTGCGGCAGGTCTGATGATCAGTCTTGGTAAAACTGTTGCAATGATTAATCCAGAACTTGGTTTCTTGGTGACGACCGGTGGTGTTCTTGAACAAATCGGTTGGGGAGTCATTGGGAATCTTCATATTCTCTTTGCATTGGCTATCGGTGGTAGCTGGGCAAAAGAACGTGCTGGTGGTGCCTTTGCGGCAGGTCTATCCTTTATCTTGATCAACCGGATCACTGGTGTGATGTTCGGTGTAACAGGAGATATGCTCAAAGATCCAAAAGCACAAGTTCATACTCTTCTTGGTGGATCTATCAAGGTTGCTGATTATTTTACGAGTGTTTTAGAATCACCTGCCTTGAATATGGGAGTTTTCGTTGGGATTATTGCCGGTTTTGTAGGGGCGACAGCCTTTAATAAATACTACAACTACCGCAAGTTACCAGATGCCCTATCATTCTTTAACGGGAAACGGTTTGTTCCTTTTGTCGTTATCCTTCGTTCTGTCATTGTGGCTCTTGTCTTGTCATTCTTATGGCCAGTAGTCCAAACAGGAATTAACAACTTTGGTATTTGGATTGCTAACTCAAAAGAAACTGCTCCAATCTTAGCACCATTTGCTTTTGGTACCTTGGAACGTCTCTTGCTTCCATTCGGTCTTCACCACATGTTGACCATCCCAATCAACTATACACAATTGGGTGGTACCTATGAAGTTATTTCAGGTATCTCAAAAGGAACAACTGTATTAGGTCAAGATCCACTTTGGTTAGCTTGGATTACAGACTTAGGAAATACTAAAGGAACTGACCCTGCTACTTACCAACACTTGTTGGATACCGTCACACCTGCTCGTTTCAAAGTGGGACAAATGATTGGTTCATTCGGTATCTTGATGGGGGTTGCCCTTGCCATTTACCGTAATGTAGACCCTGATAAGAAACACAAATACAAAGGGATGATGATTGCGACTGCTCTTGCAACCTTCCTTACAGGGGTTACAGAACCAATCGAGTACATGTTTATGTTCGTGGCTATGCCTCTTTACCTCGTTTATGCAGTGGTACAAGGTGCAGCCTTCGCGATGGCCGATATCGTCAATCTTCGTGTCCATTCATTCGGATCTATTGAGTTCTTGACTCGTACACCAATGACCATTAAAGCTGGGCTCGGTGGAGATATCCTTAACTTTATCTGGGTAACTGTTCTCTTTGCCGTGATCATGTACTTCATTGCAAACTTCATGATCAAGAAATTTAACTACGCAACTCCTGGACGTAACGGAAACTACGAACAAGCTGAAGGTGGATCAGCTGAGTCTGAAACTTCAGGTTCAGGTAAAGTAGCTGTTGCTTCTCAAGCAGTTAACATCATCAACCTTCTTGGTGGACGTGCTAACATCGTCGATGTGGACGCATGTATGACTCGTCTTCGTGTGACTGTTAAAGATGCTGAAAAAGTTGGAACAGAAGAACAATGGAAAGCTGAAGGAGCAATGGGACTTGTCATGAAAGGACAAGGGGTCCAAGCGATTTACGGTCCAAAAGCTGACGTATTGAAATCAGATATCCAAGATTTGTTAGATTCAGGTGAAGTGATTCCTGAAACTCTTCCAAGTCAGCAGACAGCGGCTCAACAAGCGGAAGTTGCCTTTAAAGGGGTGACAGAAGAAGTTCACTCAGTTGCTGAAGGACAAGTCATTGAATTAGAAAAAGTTCAAGATCCAGTCTTCTCACAAAAAATGATGGGTGACGGATTTGCAGTTGAACCAGCAAATGGTCAGATTGTTTCACCAGTAGCTGGTAAAGTAACCAGCGTCTTCCCTACCAAACATGCCCTTGGTTTGGTAACAGAATCAGGTCTTGAAGTTCTCGTTCATATCGGTCTTGATACTGTAAGTTTGGAAGGCAAACCTTTCACAGTGAAGGTAGAAGAAGGCCAAACAGTGGCAGCGGGAGATTTATTGGTAGAAGCAGATTTGGATGCTATTCGTGAAGCTGGACGTGCAACTACAACAGTTGTAGTCTTCACAAATGCTGCAGCTATTCAATCTGTCACTCTTACACAAACTGGTCAACTTCCAGCAGATGCTGTGGTTGCCAAAGTTGAATTATAATCTATGAGAGTCATTCCTTGTATCCATCGGATACAGGGAATTCTCTATTAGGAGAGTAGGATCATGAAATTTTTAACTTTAAACACTCATAGTTGGATGGAAGAAAATCCCCAACAAAAATTTGAGGACTTAGTAACAGACATTATTGAAAAGCAATACGATCTGATTTGTTTCCAAGAAATCAATCAGGCCATCGAAAGTCCAGTTGTTCCAGTTAATGACTTGTATCATCCAACTCCTTCTGCGGAGCCGATCCATCAGGATCACTATGTTCGTTGTTTAGTTGAAAAATTAGAAGAAGAAGGATTGAGCTATCACTGGACCTGGGCTTACAACCATATCGGCTATGACCGTTATCATGAAGGGGTAGCAGTTCTATCACGTACCCCAATCCAGGCAAGCGAACTCTTGGTTTCAGATGTGAATGATCCAACAGATTATCATACACGACGGATTGCCATTGCCGAAACCCAAGTTGATGGGAAAGAAATTGCGGTTGCCAGTGTCCACCTTTCCTGGTGGGATAAAGGTTTCCAACAAGAGTGGGCACGTTTAGAAGAGCGTTTTAGCCAATTGCAGAAACCCTTGATCTTAGCAGGAGATTTTAATAATCCAGCTGGTCAAGAGGGGTATGAGGCCATTTTAGCGAGTCCGCTAGCTCTTCAAGATAGCTTTATTGAAGCCCGTCAGACCAAGGGGACTTACACAGTAGGTCCTGGAATTGATGGATGGGATGATAATCAGGTACCTTTGCGGATTGATTATGTTTTCACTTCAAAAGAATGGGTTATCGAACGACTAGAAGTTGTGTTTGATGGTTCCAACCAACCTCTCATCAGCGACCATTATGGTTTGTCAGCTGACTTGTATTTACCATAAGATTCAAATCCCTATGCCTTTAGGAGGCTAGGGATTTTCTTTGTTTCGCTTGCTTTCACTTTAGCCCTAAATATGATAGAATAAAGTATTAAGAAACGATAAGGAGGGTGTCCATGCGGTGTCCAAAATGTGGCGGAAACAAGTCTAGTGTTGTAGATAGTCGCCAGGCAGAAGATGGGAAAACGATTCGTAGAAGAAGAGAATGTGATGAATGTCATCATCGCTTCACCACTTATGAACGAGTAGAAGAGCGGACTCTTGTTGTGGTGAAAAAAGATGGCACCCGGGAACAGTTTTCTAGAGATAAAATATTTAATGGGATTATTCGATCTGCTCAGAAACGTCCCGTATCGAGTGACGAAATTGAGGAAATTGTGGGGCGCATCGAACAAAAGATTCGAAGCCAGAGTGAAAATGAGATCCAGAGTGACTACATCGGATCACTGGTCATGGACGAGTTAGCAGAGTTGGACGAAATTACCTATGTCCGCTTTGCAAGTGTCTATCGTAGTTTCAAGGATGTTGGCGAATTGGAAAGTCTCTTAAAACAGATTACCAAAGGAACGAAGAAGAAAAAGGAAAAATAGATGAAGCCCAATACTTCATTTTCTTTCTTGAAGAATAATTATTTGGCGCCTACAGGAGCCTCCTTTACGCATCTGTATGGACCAATATTAGGTGTTCAAGCAAGTCAATTATATACTTTTCTGCTGAGTCTCTATAATCAGGGGAAAGAAAAACGGCTGATTGCTGTCATTTTAAATCATCTGGATTTAGGTTTCGCTCATTTTCTCGAAAGTCTAGACCGCTTGATTGCCATGAATTTATTAGAGGTTTATGAAACAGAAGAAGGACTTCAGTTCCGATTTGTGCCTCCGCTAGAAGCAGATCAATTTTTTGCCAATGTTGCTTATCAGAAATTGCTGGAGAAAAAAATAGGAGAAGCGGCAGTTCGTGACTTGCTTCCTGAAAAACCAGAGGGCGAAAAACGGAAGGTGAACTTTGCCTCTGTCTTTGGGATTGATGGAGTTTCGACCCCTCAGAGAAAAACATCTTCCTTCAGTTTGGAGCACTTTAAACAATTAATGGCGCGGGATGGCCTTCGTTTTGAGAACGAACAAGAGGACCTCTTAGTTCTCTATGCCATCACTGAAGAGAAGAATTGGACTTGGTATGAGACCTATCTCTTGGCCAAGGAGACAGCGGCCAATTTGATCATTTCGACCAAGCGGATGAGACAGAAACTAACCCAACAACCACAGGAAAACGGCAAGGATGAGTTTACTCCGCAGGAAAGAGCCATTATCCGGGAAGCAAAAAACAAGACCAGTCGTCAATTTTTAGCAGGAATTAAAAAAGCACGTAAGGCTGTCGTGACCCAATCTGAGCGTCAAGCGATTTCTGATTTGGCCCAGTTAGGCCTATTAGATGAAGTCATAAACGTGATCTTGTTGTTGACCTTTAATAAGGTTGCTTCTGCTAATCTCAATGAAAAATATGCCTTAAAAGTTGGGAATGATTTTGCGTATGAGGGAATTAAAACGGCTGAAGAGGCTGTCCTGAAGATCCGCCAGCGCCAAGACTCCCATGCACAAAAAGCAAAAGAGAAAGCAACTAAGAGTGGACAAGCGACTGGAAAAACCAATGTTCCTAAGTGGAGTCAGCCTAACTATACCAATCAGACCAGCCAGGAAGAACAGGCTAATCTAGAACAACAAAAACGAGCCTTGCTCGAGAAATTAAATCAAGGAGGGGAGTAAATGGAGAGCGTAGGGAAAACCATGTCCCAGATGAATCGATCACAGCAGTTCAATTATGAAGAATTGGTAGCTCAAATTCTCGCCGAACCTGAGATTGCAAACTTTATTCAAAAGGAAGCCTTGTCGGAAGCAGAAATCCGTCGCAGCATTTCCAAATTTAACCAATACATCAGTGAACGGAATCGTTTTGTCCTCGGGGATGCAGATTATATTGCAAGAGGGTATAAGCCTGTATTGGTCATGAATGAGGGCTATGCGGATGTTTCCTATGAAGAGACACCTGAGTTGATTGAGGCACAAAAACAAGCCGCTATCAATAAACGCTTGCAGCTGATCAACTTGCCAAGTACCTTGAAGGAAGCTTCCTTAGCGAAAGTCGACTTGGATGATCGGGGACGTTTTGGAGCCTTTGAAGAGTTGGCCAATTTTGTTGCTTCCTATCCTCAAGCTCGTAAAGGAATTTTTCTATACGGAGATTTCGGAGTTGGGAAAAGCTATATGATGGCAGCTCTTGCTCATGACTTGTCTGAAAAACGGCAAGCATCTTCAACTCTCTTGCATTTCCCAAGCTTTGTCATCGATGTTAAAAATGCCATTAATACAGGTCAGGTTAAAGAGATGCTGGATCAGGTTAAGAAGGCTGAAATTTTGATTCTTGATGATATTGGGGCAGAGCAAATGTCGCCTTGGGTCCGGGATGAAGTCTTGCAAGTGATTTTGCAACATCGGATGCAGGAGATTCTTCCAACCTTCTTTACTTCGAATTTCAACTTTGAAGATTTGGAACGTCATTTTGCTACATCTCGGAATGGAGATGAGACTTGGCAAGCCAAACGTGTCATGGAGCGAATCAAGTTCCTGGCTAAAGAAGTCCGCCTAGAAGGAGAAAATCGCCGATGAATCCTGTTATTGATTTGATGAAATCTCATTCCTCTGTCCGTCGCTTTAAGGAGGAGGATATCAAAGAGGAAGACCTTCAAGCAATCCTAACAGCAGGACAGATGGCTTCCTCTTGGAAGAACTTCCAGTCTTATTCCATTATCTTAGTTAGAAGCCAGGAAAAGAAAGAGGCGCTCTATCAATTCGTCCCTCAGGAAGCGATTCGTCAATGCTCTGTTTTCTTACTGTTTGTAGGGGACCTCAACCGAGCTGAAAAAGGGGTTCGGATGCATACGGATCAATTCCATCCAGAAGGACCAGATAATTTATTGATTACTTCTGTAGATGCGGCCTTGGCAGGTCAGAATACCTTGCTGGCTGCTGAAAGTCTAGGCTACGGAGGAGTCATTATTGGCTTGGTTCGGTATGAAGCGGCTGAAGTGGCGAAACTATTTAACTTACCAGACTACACCTATCCTGTCTTTGGGATGGCTTTAGGAGTGCCAAATCAGAACCATCCTGTGAAGCCCCGCCTTCCTTTGGAAGCTGTTGTCTTCGAAGAAAGTTACCAGGAGCAGACTCCTGAAGTGATTGAAGCCTTTGATCGAGTACAGACTGCCTATGCTGGAGCACGGGCAACGGATACTTGGAGCCAACGCTTGGCTGCCCAATTTGGACAGGAAGAACCAGCTGCTACGGCAGAATTATTAAAGAAACACCAACTAGAAAAATAAGAGAAAAGAGGACACCATGGCTTTACCTACTGTTGCCATTGTAGGACGTCCAAATGTCGGGAAGTCAACGCTCTTTAACCGGATTGCCGGTGAGCGGATTTCCATTGTCGAGGATGTCGAAGGGGTTACTCGGGACCGTATTTATGCAACGGCTGAGTGGCTCAACCACCAATTTAGTATTATTGATACTGGCGGGATTGATGACGTGGACGCACCTTTCATGGAGCAAATCAAGCACCAAGCTGAGATTGCCATGGATGAAGCAGACGTCATTGTCTTTGTCGTATCTGGAAAAGAAGGGATTACCGATGCAGATGAGTATGTCGCTCGGATGCTCTACAAGACCCACAAACCAGTCATTTTAGCGGTCAATAAAGTGGATAATCCAGAGATGCGAACTGACATCTATGATTTCTACGCTCTTGGTCTAGGCGACCCCTTGCCAGTGTCATCTGTGCACGGGATTGGTACAGGGGATGTCTTGGATGCTATTGTTGAAAACCTTCCGACGGATCGGGAGCCAGAAAATCCAGATGTTATCAAGTTCAGCTTGATTGGCCGCCCTAATGTCGGAAAATCTAGTCTGATCAATGCCATCCTTGGTGAAGACCGCGTCATTGCCAGTCCTGTAGCAGGGACTACGCGGGATGCGATTGACACCCATTTCACCGATGCAGAAGGCCAAGAGTACACCATGATTGATACAGCCGGAATGCGAAAATCTGGTAAGGTCTATGAAAATACAGAGAAATATTCTGTCATGCGGGCTATGCGGGCTATCGATCGCTCGGATGTGGTCTTGATGGTCTTGAACGCAGAAGAAGGAATCCGCGAGTACGATAAGCGGATTGCCGGATTTGCCCATGAAGCTGGAAAAGGGATGATCATCGTGGTCAATAAGTGGGATACTCTTGAAAAGGATAACCACACCATGAAGCAATGGGAAGATGATATTCGAGATCAATTCCAATACTTATCTTATGCACCTATTATCTTTGTCTCTGCTTTGACCAAGCAACGCTTGCACAAGCTACCAGATATGATCAAGCAGATCAGTGAGAGCCAAAATACACGGATTCCTTCAGCTGTCTTGAACGATGTCATCATGGATGCCATTGCCATTAATCCGACACCGACAGATAAAGGAAAACGTCTAAAAATCTTCTATGCGACTCAGGTTGCTACCAAACCACCAACCTTTGTGGTCTTTGTCAATGAAGAAGAGCTCATGCACTTCTCTTATCTTCGTTTCTTGGAAAATCAAATTCGGAAAGCCTTTGTCTTTGAAGGAACCCCAATCCATTTGATTGCTCGGAAACGGAAGTAGGTATTTATGAAAATTTTGAAACAAGGACTCATGTTGGCTGTCCCATTCATTGTGTTTCTAGGACTAACAGCTTGTAGCATTGAAAGAGAAGAAACCTATGAGAAAAAAGATAAAGACATTCTTCTTCGAGTGACGATTCGACATAGAGCCAATCAAATGATCTCTGAAGAGTTTTGGGCTGATAATTTTAATGTAAATATTGAAGATGACTCTGAGTTCGAATATATTAAAAAAGAAATTGTTGAACCTAAAAAAGGAATTTCGGGCTATACAACAGATGTGAGTCGGACGAAAGAGGGTGGACTGATGATTCATACCAAGATCGTCTACCAAGACTTAGATATTGAAGCCTTAAATAAAGCCAACGATGAGAAAAAAACGTTTGGAGAACTGGCCAACTATTCAGAACATATCAAAAATTTCAAAAAAGAAGGTTATAAGAGAGTAAAATAAAAGAGAGTGGGACAGAAATCGGTAATTCGTTAGAATTCGATTTCGTCGTCCCACCTCCGC
>NZ_JVKU01000019.1:0-84202 GCF_001072385.1 Streptococcus sp. 343_SSPC
GTTGTTGAACTCTTTATCAGCGATTTCGCCAACAGTAGCTACAAGAACTTTAGCTGTTCCATCATGTGATACTGTGACTTTCACTGCAGCCTTCATTGTATCGTAAGTAACAGTTGCGTCGCTTCCTTTAACTTCTTCTACTGTGTAGTTGTAAGTTCCTTCTTGACCTTTCTTGAACTCAATAGCTGAGAATTTAACTTTTCCGTCAGCGTCGTTCTTCACAGTTTCAAGAACTTTACCATCGGCATCTTTAAGTGTGAAGCTGAATTCTTGATCTTTAAGTTCACGACCTTCTAATTTCTTAGTGAAGTTAAATTCTACTGGTACTGGTACGTTGTTAACACGTTTTTGAGTAGGTTTTTCTGGAGTTTCAACTTTCTTAGTTGTTGGGTTGTAGTAGTTGACTACTTGTGCAGCAGTGTTTTCGATATCTACACCAGCTTTAACTGTTTGTTTAACTGTTGTTGGGATATCAAACTTGTAGTAACGTCCAAATTCAAACTTAGTTGTATCGATAACTTGAGTATTTTCTGCATCGCCAAGTGACTTAGTGAAGCCAGCTTTAAGAGTTGCAGTGATCACTCCGTTGTTTTCAACGATATCAAATTTATCTGTTACATCATTACCAGATACTGAATCATAAGCTTTGATCTTAGTAACATCAAGTTCCAACTTCGCTTCATCGTAGTTATCAGAGATTCCTACAGATTGAATGTTTTCTTTGTTAGTTGCTGAGAATTTAGTTGTATCCAACCATACTTGGTAAACTAATTTTTGACCGCGTTTAACAGTCTTCGTATTGATGTTTTCTGCTTCATTGTTGGTGTCTTTGTCAACATATGGATCAGTATTTGTATCTCCGTACTTATCTGCCAACTCAGAATCATCATCAAGAAGCTTGTTATCAGTGATAGAGTATTTCTCTGTATTCAATACATACTTCTCTGGTTGGAACTTAGGTTCTGTTGGAGGAGTTACTGTATTGTTGAACTCTTTATCTGCAATATTTCCAAGATTTGCCACAAGAGCTTTAGCTGTACCATCGTGTGAAACTGTGATGGTTACATTTGCTTTCATAGTATCGTAGGTAACGGTTGCGTCGTTTCCTTTAACTTCTTCTACTGTGTAGTTATGAACGCCTTCTTGACCCTTCTTGAATGTAAGAGTTGAGAACTTAACGTTTCCTGCCGCATCATTGCTTACTGTTTCAACAACTTTACCAGTTGAATCTTTAAGAACGAAGCTGAATTCGTTAGCTTTCAACTCACGGCCTTCCAATTTCTTAGTGAAGTTGAATTCAACTGAGATTGGTACGTTGTTAACACGTTTTTCAGTTGGTTTGTTTGGTTTTTCAACTTTCTTAGTTGTTGGGTTGTAGTAGTTGACTACTTGAGCCGCAGTATTTTCGATGTCTACTCCACCTGCAACGTCAGCTTTAACAGTTGCTGGGATATCAAATTTGTAGTAACGTTCAAATGCAAATTTAGTTGTGTCAATGATTTGAGTATTTTCTGCATCACCCAATGACTTCGTGAAGCCAGCTTTAAGGGTTGCAGTCATCACACCATTTTCAACCTTGATGTCAAATTTGTTTGTTACATCGTCACCAGTTACTGAGTCGTAAGCCTTGATGGCTGAACCATCTACATCAACTTTCGTTTCATCGAAGTCATCAGTGATTCCTACTGATTGAACGTTTTCTTTGTTGTTAGCTGAGAATTTAGTTGTATCCAACCATACTTGGTAGTAAAGCTTATCTCCGCGATTAACAGTCTTGGTATTGATGTTTTCTGCTTCATTGTTGTTAGTTTGGTCTGCGTATGGGTTCGCATTAGTATCTGCGTACTTGTCTGTCAACTCAGCATCATCATCAAGAAGCTTGTTATCAGTGATAGAGTATTTCTCTTTATTCAATACATACTTCTCTGGTTGGAACTTAGGTTCTGTTGGAGGAGTTACAGTATTGTTGAACTCTTTGTCAGCTGGTTCAGTTACGTTAGCAACCAATGCTTTAGATGTACCGTTGTGAGATACTTTTACAGTTACTTCTGCTTTCATTGTATCGTAAGTGACAGTTGTGTCTGTTCCTGCAACCTCTTCAACAGTATATTTGTGAGTTCCTTCTTCACCTTTTTTGAATTTCAAGGCTGAGAATTTAACGTTACCAGATGCATCGTTCTTAACAGTTTCAATTTCTTTACCAGTTGAATCTTTCAGTACGAAGCTGAATTCGTTCGCTTTAAGTTCACGACCTTCCAAACGTTTTGTGAAGTTGAATTCTACAGTGATTGGGACACTGTTCACACGTTTTTGAGTTGGTTTTTCTGGAGTTTCTACAGATTTGCTTACTGGGTTGTAAACATGAACGATTTGGTTGGCTTTGTTTTCGATGTCTACCCCACCAGGAACATCTGCTTTAACAGTTGCTGGGATATCGAATTTGTAGTAGCGACCAAATGCAAATTTAGTTGTGTCGATAACTTGAGTGTTATCAGCATCACCTAAAGATTTGTTCATTGATGCTTTAGATGTAGCTGTAATGACTCCGTTAGCTACTGTAATATCAAATTTAGATGTTACATCAACTCCTGTTTCGCTGTCATAAGCCTTGATATCAGCACTGTTAACAGTCAATTTATCTGCATCGTATGTATCAGAGATACCTACGGATTGGATGTTGTTCTTGTCAGTGAAGTTCTTAGTATCCAACCATACTTGGTAAACTAATTTATCACCACGTTCAACAGTCTTGGTATTGATGTTTTCTGCTTCGTTGTTGTTAGTTTGATCAGCATATGGATTTGCATTTGTTTCTGTGTACTCATCCTGAAGCTCATCGTCATCGTCCATTAATTTTGTACCTGTTAGGTCAAATTTTTCTTTTTTAAGGACGAATTTTTCTGGTTGGAACTCAGGTGTTTCCGGAGGAGTGATCTTGTTGTTAAACTCTTTATCCGCTGTTCCATCAGTTGCTTTACCATTAGCGTCTACCCCACCAGCAGAAACTACGTTAGTTACTGTTGTTAATGTGTGACCATTTTTAGCAACTTCTACAGTAATCGTAGCTTTCATAGTATCATATACCATTCCAGCTTCTTTCGCTGCAGGGACAACTTCTTCTACAGTATAAGTGTGAGTACCAACTTTAGAGTTGTCGAATGATAATTCTGTAAATGTTACAGTTCCGTCTGCTTTGTTAGTTACTGTTTCAACTTCTTGTCCGTTTGCATCTTTAAGAACGAATTTAAATTCTCCGTCTTTAAGTTCACGTCCAGCTAATTTCTTAGTGAAGTCGAATTTAGTTTTAACTGGTGCTACAACGTAGTTGTTGAAGACTTTATCATCAGCACTTGACTTGAATCCACCTTCAGCACTGTATTTAACTGCAGCTTGCAAATCACCTTGAGCGTTTTCAGTTACAGTAACAGTCATTGTAACTGTCATTGCATCGTATTCAACGTTTGCATCTGAACCTGGAGTCTCAGTGATGGTGTAAGTGTAAGTTCCCACTTTGTTAAATGTTAATTTGCTGAATGTAGCTTTTCCGTCTGCTTTGTTAGTTACAGTTTCTTCATGTGCAGGAAGCGATTTATTTGGTTGTACCTCTTTTAGTTTGAATGTAAACTCACCATTTGCTAATACACGTCCTTCCAATTGTTTTTCAACTTCTGGAGTTACTTCAACTGGCTCTTGTTTTACATAGTAGTAAACAGGTTGTTTGTATGGTGTTAACGAGTTTAATAAGTCAACGTTTGTACCGATACCATTTACTCCACGTTCTAGTTGAGCATTTGGAGAAAGGTGACCGATATTGTCTCCTAAGAATGGTACGAATACAGTTTTATATGGTGTATATCCAGCAGCTTTTTGGAAGTCGAATGGAACTTCTTTACCATTAGGATATTGTGTGACTGCTCCAGTTTTTGGATTAGTTTCTGTATATGGAATAGTTGTAAGAGGTGTTTTCTTAACAGCTAATTCTTGTTTGTTATAATCACCTGGTTTAATAGGCTTAGTTTCTGCTAGCAACATGTAGCCATCAGTGCTCAAGCTACCGTCAGAACGTTTGCTTTGTTGTTTTGGATCTAGTAAGTAAACACGAACTACTACTGTTCCATCTTCGTCTACGATTTCTTTAATACGTTTAATTCCTGCACGCTCAGCGTCCATGAATTTAGTACCAACTTTGTAAGGACGACTTACATAACCTGATGTTGAATCTGGATTTGCTGTTTGGTAAAGTTTGTATCCATCAAATTGACGCTCACCAGATGCTGTGAAGTTTTGTCCTTCCATAGCTTTAGTAGTATATTTAGCTAAATCAACTTCATTACCATTTGGCTCATAATCTTGAACTGTTGCATCAGTTTTACTAGCGTTAAATGTAGGGTTGTTTTTATCAACTACTCTGTAGAAAGTTGTTTTTTCAACAAATCGTGGAATTTTACTGTTAGTATCAGTAATTGTACGACCGTTATAAGCTGGTTCTACAACGTTGATAATATCTGTTGATGTACGAGCTGCATAAACAGCATCGAATAATTTTTGTTCGTCAGGTGTAAGTTGGTGTCCTGGAGCTACTAAAGCTTGAATGCTTGCTCCAACTTCGTATCCATATTGTAAGAATGGTTGAGCAGGTTCAGCCTTACTAGCAGGTGTCCCTTTATCGTAGTCTACTTGATAAGTTAACTCTCCTCTAGATGCAGTAGCTGTCGTAGTGAATTTTTGAATTCCACTTGTTGCTGTAATAGTTCTAGTTTCTACTACATTACCAGTGTTTTTATCAATTAATTCAACAACTGTATCTGTAGAATCATCGAATCTCTTATACGCGCGAGAGTAGTAATTTGTACGGTAACGTTCGTTAAATCTAGTAAGATCTACGATACTGTAAGTGTACCAGTCTCCTTCTTTAGCAGAGTAACCAGCTGGTACCGTTTGAGATCTTACAGTTGCACCGTTAGCATCTTTAATTTCTGGAGTTACTTTTTCCCCATCTTTTAGGTAAGTGCTTACCGCTACAGGGTTAGAGTTGTGGTCTCCAGCTACAGCTTCGTTCGTAACAGCACGACGACTACGCACTTTTGGTTTGTTTGATTCTTCTGTTGCTGGTTTTGCTTCAGTTGCTGCAGGTTTTGCTTCAGCTGCTTTTTCTGTTTCCAACAATTTAGCATGTTCTTCTAAAGAGATTCCTGCTTCAGCTGTTGCTGGTTTTGCAGCTACTTCTGCTTTTGGAGTTGCTTCTGCTGCTGGTTTTACTTCCTCAGCTTTTTCTGAAGGTGCGGCTGGTGTTTCAGTCACAGCTTTTGCTTCAGTTGCTAAAGCAGAGTTTGGAAGCTCCACTTTAGGTGCAGCGTAAGTCCCACCTGGAGCTGTAGTAGCAGTATCTTGAGGCGCTTGGTCAGGCTCGGGTTGAACACTTGTTACAGCTTCCTTACTTGTGTCAGTAGACGCACCAGCTTCCTCCGCAGCTACTGTCGGAGCTCCTACAGCAAAAAGCGCTGTCCCTAGTAATACAGAACAAACGCCAACGCTATACTTTCGCAAAGAAAAGCGCTGACGTCTATTAAACATTTCCTTCATTTATTTGTATCTCCTTTTTCATATTTTTATTGTTTGATACATAACAAATATTATCAAACTTGTTCATCACCGTCAACTAAATATATCAAAGTTGTTACTTACCGTAAAACTTTCTGAATATTCAGATGAAGTTTCCCTCTATTTTTTAACATTTTTTTACTTTTTTTCCCATTTAGTCCATTTTTTTATCATTCATTTTTTAACACTTTTCCATCTTTAATACAGAAAATAGGTGCTCTATTTTTTGAGTCAGGAAACAGATATATAACTTTCCGCAGTGAGAAAAGTGCCTGAAACAATCGCGGTTCAGGCACTCGGAATTATTGAGACCTTAGGCTCAATAATTAGTCATGGAACTTCGAAGAAGTTCGCTAACGTCCGTACTCACCTAAGGAAAGTTTTAAAGAAGACTCTATCTTCAATCTGAAATTTAGACCGAAATCTCAACTTCTTAAGAAATTTATTACACCCTGGGGAAGATTAAGAATGCTCCTCTTTCCATTTTTTTCTAATGATAAGGAGACTCACAGCTGCAACAATAGACAATAGGGCACCGGTCAAGCCACCTCTGGTTTTGAAGACAAACTCGACCTTATGTTTCCCTTTAGTGATTGGGAAAGATAGGAAGCTATTCCAGGCTCTTTCGGTCGTGACAGCTTGACCATCCACTTTTACCTGCCAGCCGGCACTGTATGGGATGGAGGTCATCATGACATCACTATCATCTGTAATAGTGACCTCCCCCTCGATATGAGTATTGCTGAACTTGGTCACCTTCAAACCTTGCTGCTTGCGCTTCTCAAGTACTTCTTGGATCTGATCCAGCTCGGCCCGATAGACACCCGCCTGGCTCATATCAATGGTATCCGTTCTAAAGCGAAACTCAATCACCGACTCTTGATTTTCGGTCATGTCCGTCAGCTGCCAGATTTGCCTTTGGGTAAAGGTCTTACTATTTGGCAACCATTTATTGTTGACCAGGACAGAATAATCTTGCTTAGGAATCAAGGACGCCGGCACAAAGAAGTAATAGGTATTGTTGGAACGTGGAATGACCTTATAACGGATAATGCCTTCTTTAGAAGAATCTGCCCGTCGATAGATGGCCTCTCCTGTCTCCTTGTTGACCTTTTCTTCTATTAAATTCTCCGTTTCAATCCCCGTGAAGGCCAAGGGTTTGAAATACTCCACATAATCGCCTGTATTCTTTTGATGGCCTTCCATCGAGTTGAGGATAATGTTCTGGTTGGCAAAGGCATTGTTGGCCCCAAATTGAATATTCTTCACGAGGGAATTGGTCCCATAGGCCAAAGGGAAGGAATGAGGGTTTTTATAGACAACAAAGCGATTGTCTTCATAGACTGTCTCTGTGTAGTAACGCCCCATGTCAAAGCGGTTGGTAAAGCGATAGAAATACATCTTTTCTGGATGTGCTTCCATCTCTTTTGGATCGAACTCCTTGGCATGCATGTAATAGCGAACACCGTACAAGGCATCCGTCAAAGGCGTCCCATTGGTATACTCTGTGGCTGCATTGACCCCTAGATCTCCCATGTAAGCAAAGTGATCCATGGTCGACCGTTCTAAGCTCGAGCTGAAGGTGCTTAATCCCGGATAAGATACCAAGGATGGGACCGTTCGAGAATAAGCAAAGTCGGTCGCAATCCGGTAAAACTTCTCATCTGCATCAGCCTGGACTTTATCCGTCACACGCTTGACCGAGACAGCAGCATCTGCAAATTTATAGACACTGTCATAGCCTAAGGTCACCTGAGAGAGATAGGCATTGTAGCCCAGCTCAAAGAAGGTCAAGGCGGATAAGATCACGACTGACAAGCGGGACCATTTTTGGTTCAAGACCAGAAGGACAAGCAAGTACATCAAAACGGTGATCCCAACTTGGGACAACAGATAGCCTGCTTTTAAAAGGATGAGGGCAAGGACAAGGAAGCCAGCTGTCCAGCCAATCCGAATGATCTTTTCTTTCTGGCTCTTCTTGGACTTGTCCCAATAGCTATAAAAGCCATAGGAGGCAACAACCAGGAGCGCCAACAAATGAAGGGCGGTAAAGCGGGTGATGTAACGGGTGACACCAGACGGTTGAAGTTTGGCAATGAAGCTATAGTTCTGCGAATAGATATAGACAACTGCCAACGCCAACACCAGACCAATCACTAGGTTGGCGATGCGTGAAAGCACCAATTTTTCTTTCATCGCTTGGTAGGCTAGAATGAGCATAAAGAAAGAGAATAGCCAAGAGAAGCGGAAAAAGAAACCAGCTGGGTTTTGCCCCATATGCCAAATCTTGCTGACAAATTCATTGACAAAGGAAATAAAGAAGACAAGGGTGACCAGACCAGCAGCCCATTTCTTGACTCTGACAACTTTTTTCGACAAGAAATAGGATACAAAGCCTAGTAGGCCCAAGGCTCCGATATAGATATTGGGAAGGTTTGGCCCCGCAGACCAGCCTGAGGTGTTATCAAAGCCACCCACAACTAGCTTGGCAAAAATATCTAAGGGGTTAATTTGAAAGGCCAACGAGAAGGTCATCCCTCCTCCAACCTGGCCCTTACTTTCAATGAGGTTGAAGAAGACCGGCAAGAGGATGACAGAAGCTAGCGCAATCCCGATAATCGAATAGATCACTGCCTGCAAGAGGGGAAGACTGACGTTTCTAATTTTCTTCTTCCAATCTCCTTCGACCATCAGCCTTGGCGATACATAGTAGCAAGCATACAAGGCGATGAAAATGGAGATCATATAGCCCATATAGAATTGGAGCAAGACCGTCAAGCCTAAGGCAAAGGCATAGCGATAAGGAGCGCCTCCATCCAATAGTTCTTCTAGGTAGACGATGACGATGGGAAGCATGATCATGGCATCGTAGAAAATGACATTCATCTGATACGACACCAGCATCCCTGACAGGGCATAAGCCGTCGCAAAGAGGGGCACCAGCCATTTCCTAGACTCCAAGCCCTTATACCGTTTGATCAAGAGGAAGGCAAAGGCCATCCCAATAGCCCCGTAACGGAGCCAAATGGTCAAGAAGACCGCAAACCCAAAGTACTTGAGGGGTGTCAAAATATAGATGATATTAAAAGGACTCATCAAATAGTAGCCGAGCACCCCTATCATATCTCCCCCCAGAGACTTGGTAAAGGAATAGCTCAAACTAGATAAATCTCCGGAGAGCACGGCATTTTTTAACAAGCCAAAGAAGCTGATGTATTGTTGACCAAAGTCAACAGCCATCAAGCTTTTGTCTCCAAATGGAAAAGTCCCCATAAAGGCCCAAACGACCAGCATGATGGCCATTGGGAGCATGGCGCTAAAAGCATACAGCAAGCCCTTGGGTTTTCTCTTCCAAAGTTCTTGCCAAGGCTTGGTCCAGACAAACATTCTTCTATCTCCTATCTTCCTTATCCAATACTATCTTCTTTCGCCTTCTCAATATTGGTGTCTTCAATAATGAAATGAGGGCGACGTTTCACTTCGTAATAAATCTTCCCGATATATTCTCCAAGAATTCCGATAAAGATTAGCTGCACTCCACTAAAGAGGATGATGGCCGCAATGGTGGTGAAATACCCACTCACATAATTCCCCGGTGCAAAGATATACTTCATCAACTCAAAAGCCAAGTACAGAATAGCCAAGCCCAGACAGATAAATCCAAATTGGATACACACGCGAAGAGGGCGGTCGTTAAAGGAAATAATCCCTTGAATGGCATAGTTCATGGATTTCTTGAAGCCAAACTTACTCTTTCCAGCCTTGCGAAGTTCATTTTTATAAGGGATGACTTTCTCCTTGAAACCAATCCATTCGTACAGACCTTTATTAAAGCGGTTATATTCCGGCATGGAGACAAAGGCGTTGATGGCCTTGCGACTGAGAAGTCTGAGCTCGGATTTCCCATCCGTCAAATGGACATCCATCGATTTGTTAGATAGGAAGTAAAAGAGACGAGCAAAGGTGCTCCCCACAAAGGATTCACCGTCACGAGTCCGCTGACCACTGACGATATCGTAGCCTTCCTTGTAGGCCTCTAAAAAGAGCGGGATAAGATAGGGCGGATGTTGCAAGTCACCATCCATGACCATGACAGCATCTCCCGTCGCATACTTAAACCCAGCCAAGATACCACTCTCTCGGCCGAAGTTTCGACTAAAGCGAATATATTTGACCCGATCATTGTCTCTGGCAATTCCTGCAATCAGCTCAAAGGTCCTGTCATTGCTTCCATCATCAATATAAAGGATTTCATAATCCGAAAGATCTTTCCCAAGCATGTCTTCCAGCTGGGCCGAAATAGCTGCATGAGTCTGAGCTAGTACTAATTCCTCATTGAGTAGTGTAATGAGTATTGATAATTTCATCCCTTTTCTCCATCTATCGTTCTCCCAAAAAAGAGAGAGCTTTCGCTCTCTCCATCATACGGAAACTCTTTGTTTATTTATTAGAAATTTTGCGTTTTAACACGATCGCACCGATGAGGACAATGACTCCCGAAATAACGAGACCAGTTGCTACGACTTCACCAGTACTTGGCAGAAGTTTCTTACGACCTCCACCAGTACCACCTCCCGGTGTTGGTTCAGTGGTTTCACCAGTAGTTGGACCACCTGGAGTTGTTGTTGTCGTAGTGGTTGTTGGACGTCCTCCACCAGTCGTAGTTGTCGTAGTGGTTGTCGTCGTAGTTGACGTAGTGGTTGGTTCCTCAGTCGTCGTAGTCGACGTGGTTGATGGCTCCTCAGTCGTCGTGGTTGACGTGGTTGTTGGTTCCTCAGTCGTCGTAGTTGACGTAGTTGTTGGTTCCTCAGTCGTCGTAGTCGACGTGGTTGATGGCCCCTCAGTCGTCGTGGTTGACGTGGTTGTTGGTTCCTCAGTCGTTGTGGTTGACGTAGTTGTTGGCTCCTCAGTCGTCGTTGACGTGGTCGTTGGTTCCTCAGTAGCAGTTGTGCTTGTTGTAGTAGTTGTAGTAGTCGTCGTGGTTGTAGTTGTTCGATCCCCACTACCGCTACCTGAAGCACTTTCCAAACGTGTCAAGGCGTTAATTGAGCGAGACTTGTCAAAATTGCTAGCTGACCATTCTAGGACATTGGCCACTTTACTTCCTTCAGGAAGTGCTGATTTCAACTCTGTTGTGTACTCAATGTACATAGCCCAGTTCCAGTTATCCCCAAAATTAATCGTGAATCCTGTGATATCGCCATCAGCATTTCTGGTAAACTCGGCTTTTTTGGTAAAGTTATCAATCGGTTCCAACTTAAGAAGAGCCGCTTCATTTGGAATCTTCTCTGGCTGAGTTGCATAACGAACAGCACGTAGAGAACCTTCTACTAAGACTTGTCCGCTGTCGCTGAAGTCATCCTTGATGACCATATTGCTCAACTTGTCTTGAACCGCATTCAAGACAATACGCCATTTTATCCGCTTAGGATTTTGTGGATCTTGGTAACCATACTTCATTTCATAGTCACCAGCTTCACCATCGTCCTTGTTGTAGTTCAATGTGAAGTCAGTGCTACCAAATGTAAAGTAGTAAGTTCCCGTCTTTGGCAAGTTCGCTGCATTTGGACGAACATTGTACCTCAAGGTCATTACCTTATCTTTGTAATTCTCAGAGAAATAGTTTGTAAAGGTAATGGTCACCTTTTGCGTACTTGGATCGGTCACTGCATTGGCAATTACTTCACCATTTTCGTGTACAATTGGAAACTCTAGCTTGGTCACCAGGCCTAGTTCTTTTGGAAGATCTAGAACCAATGTGTCACCAGCATTGATCTGCTGTGAGTCAGGGAAACTAATCTCGTTTGTCGCCTCCATCGTTTGACCAGTAGTGATCTTCGTGTCGGCAGTTAACGGTTGGTTATCAACCTTAATTTCAGTTTTTATCGTATAACTGGTTACTTCAGTCGCAAAGACTGTCGTAAAAACTGTCAAGGATAAAACTAAAAGACTCATAAATGCTAAAACTCGCTTCACGCGTGCTTTTGTGGTCTGCATATTATGCTCCTTTATAAATTATTTGATTATTATTGTAACATATCTGTTTATAAATGCAAGATTTTTTAATGTTTTTTCACTAATTGTTCAGTTTTTTGTCAATCCGATTTTATAGGAGAGCCAAAACCTCTCAAATACTGTAACAAAGGCCATCATGAGCCTTTCAATTCAAAACGAAAACCATCTTGATCTTCATCTTTTTCATTAAATTTTCACAAGCTTATCCTAGTTTTTCATAGGTCCCGTTTATGCTTTGAGAACAAAAATTCAGTCCTTGCATCGCAAAGACTGAATTCCTATTTGGTTATGAAGCAAGAGGACGACTTTTTGGTTTATTCTCTTTCTTCCAAATAATAAATAAGACAATTAAGCTTAACACAGAGAGAACTAGACCAAGGGTAGACCATTTTTGCTTAAAGAAAAGCTCAACTTTATGTTTTCCTCGTGAAATTGGAAAAGATAAAAAACTATCCCACGATTTCTTCGTTTCAACTTGCTTACCATCAACCTTGATTTTCCAACCTTCATTGTATGGAATCGAAGTCATCATAACGGTGCTCTCGTCTGTTATATTCACCTTACCAACTATATGTGTGTTGTTGAACTGCTCTATATTCAACTCTTGATTTTTTCTCGCATCTAGCACTTCCTTAATTTTTTCAACATCAGCTCTATATAATACTAAATGAGATAAATCAATGTCATCAAATTGGAATCGGAATTCAATAACTGATTCCTTTTGTGGCGTTCGATCTGTAATCTGCCATATTTGTCTTTGAGAGAAAACAATTAAATTACTTAACAAATCACCGTTTACTGATACTGTGTAGCCGTTTCTACCAGTTAGTGTCTGTGGCGAAAACAAATAATATGTATTATCACTCTGAGGCGTGAACTTATAACGAATCACTCCCTCTTTCGAATTATCTTTTCTTCTATAGATGTATTCTCCGCTGTCCTTATTTTCTTTGACAACTTCTACATTTTCCACCTCAATATCGTTAAAACCCAAAGGCGTAAAATAATCAACATAACCAGCACTTCCAACTGCAACGCCCTGCATCGCATTTAAAATTCTATTTTGGTTATTTACAGCATCATTGCTGTTGAATTTTAAGTCACTAACAAGATTATTTGTTCCATATGCGATAGAAAATGAATTTGGATTTTTACGAACGATGTACCGTTCATCTTCATAAACCTTTTCAGTAAAATATCGTTCCATATCATAACGATTCGTATACCGAGTAAAATTCATTCCCCCAGGTTGAGGTTCCTTCTGGTTATCTGTGTCATCTTTGAAATCCATATAATATCGAACGCCATACAATGCATCTGTTAATGGAGTCCCATTTGCATAAATTGTAGAGAAATATCCCCCTATATTTCCCATATATGAAAAATGATCAATTGTTGATTTTTCCTGAGTTGAACTAAAGTTCTCCAAGCCAGGGTACGTTAAAAGCGAAGGACTTGTCCTAGAATAGGCAAAGGTAGAGGCCATACGATAAAATTTTCTATCAGCATGTTTTTTTACATGATCCACTACTCGCTTCACTGAAGTAGTTGCATCTACAAACTGATCAACATCGTTATAGTAAAAACCAACTTGGGAAAGATAGGCATTATAACCTAGCTCAAAAAATGTCATCCCATAAAGCAAGACAACTGCTAGCTTAGACATTTTAGGCTTAATGGAAAAAATTACAAAGACATATGTGAAAAAGGTCAAATAGATCTGTGAAAATAGAAAACCTTTCACAGCCAAGATCGCTGAAACCAGAAGCAAAACAGCAGTTAAAATAACTCTTGTTACCTTCTTTTCTATATTTTCTTTGGACAACTTCCAGTATAAGTACAATATGATACAAGCATTGATGATTGTAAACAATGCAATCAATTGTAAGTGACCAGAAATAATCAGTGTGAAAGTCTCCGGTTGCAGTTGTTTTATATAAGCGAATGTTGTATTGGACAAATAGGAGCATGCAAGCAATAAAAGGATAAGTGAAATTACTTTTCCTTTTTTCGAAACCTCAATTCCTTTTTTTAGTGCTTGGAATGCCAATACTAACATGAAAAATGAGAACAACCAGGAAAAACGATAAAAAAATCCTAATGGCATTTGGCCCATATGCCAAATTTTATTTACAAATTCATTAACAAATGAGATAAAGAAAATACAAGTAACGACACCCGCAGACCATTTCTTTATGCTACAAATTTTTTTACATGAAAAATACAAAATAAATCCGACAAATCCAAAGGCTCCTATATAGATATTCGGTAGGCTTGGCCCCATTACCCAGGCTCCTGAATCAAAACCACCAATTGTTAACTTAGATAAAATATCCAGTGGCTTAATCATTAAGTCTAACGAGAAAGTCATTCCTGGGTTGTAACCACCTCTGCTTTCGAGAAGGCTTGATAAAACAGGTAACAAGATTACAGAAGCTAAACCACCTCCAATCACTGAGGCTCCGAAAGCTCTCAATAACGGCTTAAAAAAGTTACTTAATTTTAACTTTAATGTTCCTTTATCACCTAATTTGGAAGATACATAAAAACAAGCATATAAAACTATAAAAATAGATGCCATGTAACCCATGTAAAATTGGAAGAAAAGCATCATCCCTAAGGTAAGAGAATATTTAAAGATGCTCCCACCATCCAATAACTCTTCCAAATAAGCGATGACTATCGGAAGCATAATCATAGCATCATAGAATATTACATTCATCTGGTAGGCAACAAGCATTCCAGATAAAGCATATGCTGTGGATAGCAAAGGGACAAGATACTTCTTCGAACTCAATCCCTTGTATCTCTTAATCAATAGAAAAGCAAATGCTAAACCTATTGCTCCGTACCTCAGCCAAATAATGAGGAATACGGCGAACCCATAAAATTGAAATGGGGTAATAATAAAAATCAGATTAAAAGGGCTCAGCAAATAATATCCAACCAATCCTGCCATTGGTCCCCCGAGTGACTGGGTAAACGAATAGCTCAGGTTAGAGAAATCTCCCGATAAGACTGAATTCTTCAATAATCCAAAAAAACTAACATACTGTTGTCCAAAATCAACAGACATCAAGCTTCTGCTACCAAATGGGTATAAACCAATTATCGCCCATACGATAAGCATGATTAGCATAGGTAAAAAAGCACTCAAAAAATAGATTGCTTTTTTAGGGTGCTTATCTAATAATCGTAATATAGGTTTCGATAACGATACCATTTTACTTTCTCCTAAATTATTTTCCTTTTATAAACATAATTACTCTCCCATCGTCCCTCCCAAGACGAACGGAAAAAGTTTAATCTATCACCTCAGTGATCAATCCTGTATCGACATCATAGACAGCTCCTGAGATAATGACATCGTCTGGAATCAGCGGCGATGCTTTTACGAGAGCGACATCCTCCCGGACGCTCTCGTAGATATCTTGAAAGGGTAGGAAGTCTTGGTCTCCGACATCAACACCCAGTTCCTTCTTCAGATGCTGACGGAAGCCTTCATTCTCAAAGGTTTGCGCTCCACAGTCTGTGTGGTGCAAGACGACGATTTCTCGAGTCCCCATCTGTTGCTGTGAGATGACCAAGGAACGAATCATGTCCTCTGTCACGCGCCCTCCTGCATTCCGCAAAATATGGGCATCCCCCAGAGCAAGCCCCAGTGCTGGTGCCACGTGAAGACGAGAGTCCATACAGGTTACAATGGCCACTTGCGTTTTTGGTTTGATCGGAAGATGGAGGTCTCCATGCAATTCAACATAGGCTTGATTGGCTTTTAAAAAATTCTCAAAATAGGACATTAGGATCTTCCTTTCTGGTTGGTAAAATAGTTTGAATACCAAATCATTTACACTCTATCTTACCATCTTTTTCCCAGATTGTCAGTTGTCAGCCTACATGAAAAAGGAGAGTAAAAGCAAACCGACTTCTACACTCCTTTCTTATCTTATGATCGTCTTGGTAAATAACGATTCAGCAAGCCAGCAAAGGTTTGAAGATTGAGACTTTGAACATATACCTCACCAGTCCCTCTAAAGGTATTGACAACACCCTCACCTGTTCCGATGGATTGCCAGAAACCATTTTCCAAATGGATATTATAATCCAAAGACTGGCTCCAAGCAACGACATGGGCATTATCAATGGTGATTTCTTGATTGTTTAGCTCAATTTTTTTAATTGAGCCGTAGGCATTCACCAAGAGGGTCCCTTGCCCTTGGGTCGTCATGACGAAGAATCCACCCTGACCACCAAAGAGAGCCTTACCAATCGATTGGGTTTCCATTGTATAGAAAGCTGAACCATCCAGTGCAAGGAAGGCACCGTCGTTCAAGCGATACTGCTTTTCACCCAAGTAGAGAGGCACCACCTGACCTGGTGAGTCGGGTGCCAATGCTAGGTAAGCATTATTAGACTGGGCAAATACCTGAGTAATAAAGGTGCTTTCACCCGAAACCATTGACCGTCCAACTGCTTTCACAAAGCGTCCCACACCAGAGCCACTTGCATTTAATTTGGTGTTGAGGGTCACATTAGGCGTATGGTAGACCATACTCCCCCGTTGAATATAGACAGTTTCACCTTGATTGAGAGACAGCTCGACCAAAGGGAACTGCACATTGTTATCTGTAAAAAATTGCAAAATAAGTAACCCCCTATGTTTAGTAAGTATAGAAAAAGTATAGCACAGGAAAAACTTTTTTGCAAACGATTCCAAGACCTGATTAAGAAAAGACTTTTTTCAAAACTTCCCCTACCGTGGAGACTGCTATCACTTTGATGCCATCTGGGATCGCGATCCCTTGGAGAGAATTTTTTGGTGCATAAATCTTAGTGAAGCCTAGTTTCGCCGCTTCGTTGATCCGTTGCTCGATCCGAGTCACTCGGCGAATCTCTCCGGTCAAGCCAATCTCACCGATAAAGGCCTCTTGCGGATTGGTTGGAAGCTCCTTGTAGCTGGAAGCAATGGCTACCGCTACAGATAGATCAATGGCCGGTTCGTCCAGTTTGACACCACCTGCCGACTTGAGATAGGCATCTTGATTTTGAAGAAGAAGTCCGCAACGTTTCTCTAACACAGCCATAATGAGGCTGACCCGATTAAAGTCAAGACCCGTTGTCGTCCGCTTGGCATTTCCAAATACAGTCGGTGTCACCAAGGCCTGAACTTCCGCCAAGATTGGTCTGCTGCCTTCCATGGTGACGACAATGGCAGAGCCAGTCGCCCCATCCAAGCGTTCTTCTAGAAAGACCTGACTGGGATTGAGGACCTCAACCAGTCCACCTGATTGCATCTCGAAGATCCCTATCTCATTGGTGGAGCCAAAGCGGTTTTTGACCGCTCTCAAGATCCGGAAGGTATGGTGGCGCTCGCCCTCAAAGTAGAGCACCGTATCCACCATGTGCTCCAACATCCGAGGGCCCGCCAAGGTCCCTTCCTTGGTCACATGCCCTACGATAAAGATGGCAATGTTATTAGTCTTAGCCAGCTGCATAAGTTCAGCTGTCACCTCACGCACCTGAGAAACAGACCCCTGCACCCCTGAAATCTCAGGAGACATAATGGTCTGGATCGAGTCAATGATGAGGAAGTTGGGCTGGATGCGTTCCACCTCTGCTCGCACGCTTTGCATATTGGTCTCAGCATAGAGATAAAACTCACTGTCGATATCCCCCAAGCGCTCTGCCCGAAGTTTGATCTGCTGGGCTGATTCCTCTCCACTAACATAGAGTACCGTTCCCACTTGAGACAACTGGGTCGACACTTGGAGGAGCAGGGTTGATTTCCCGATCCCTGGATCCCCACCGATGAGGACTAGACTTCCTGGCACCACTCCTCCTCCAAGCACACGGTTGAATTCCTCCATCTCCGTCTTGGTCCGGTGAACATTGATAGAGGTCACGTCCGCCAATTTCATGGGTTTGGTCTTTTCACCTGTCAAGGATACCCGTGCATTCTTGACCTCTGCAACCTCGACCTCCTCAACAAAAGAAGACCAAGACCCACAGTTAGGACAGCGTCCTAGGTATTTGGGTGAATTGTAGGCACAATTTTGACAAATAAATGTCGTTTTTTTCTTTGCGATGATAAACCTCTTTCTAAATCTCTATCTCACACTCAATCACTTGGCAAAAATCAATGGTTTCATTCGGTACAAATTGACACATGAGCATGCGATGGGTAACCACTACAAGCTTTTGATAGTCTCGGTACTTGGCCAAACTTTCAATAAAGCGAGCTCTCATATCCTCAGCAGTTTCATATTGAATTGGGCTATCCGGAAGGAGCTTCCCATTATTTTCTAGAAACAGAGTCCGAGCTGTTTCAAAATTCTTTCTTCCACTTTCGTAGACCTGCCATTCGTGCAATAAGGGTTCCACTTTCAAAGGTAGGCCCGTAGCACAAGCCAGATAAGAAGCCGTTTCTAAAGCTCGCGTTACTGCTGAAGCTACTAGCAGATCAGCTGATTGGAACAAGGGGTTTTGGCAAAGGTCCTGAGCCTGTTTCCTTCCCTTCTCAGATAAGGGAGCTAAATCCATTCCAAATCCGGAATAAGTACGCTCCTCTAATACACGATAATCTGGCTCCCCGTGACGGACAAAGATAATCTTCATATTAAGATCCCCATAAAACTATCCAATCTTGATTCCGCAATCTTGCCACTGCTTCAGTGTTTTAGAGAATTTCTTCTGGTTGGCAACTCCGACAGCAGACAAATCGACAGAAACCTGATAATTCTCCTTAACAGCTGCCAAAATGGAAGCCTTGACACATCCATTGCCATCTACCCCTATAAACTCTATGCTTTTAGCACCGTTTCCCTCTAAAAAATCTTTTAAATCTGGATTAGTAAAGCAAGAAGCCCGACGCTTCTCAAAAATACGAGAAGATACAACCAGCAAGCCGGTCGCAAATTTCTTCTTTCTATCTTTTCTCTCCCAGAAAAAACGATTGAGAATATAGATAACTCGGTCGCTAGGATAGGTAGCAATTTTGTCATTTACAGCTGCAGTCAGTTCTTCATGATATGCTTTTCCTACAGCAACATAATCTGACTGCATGTCTACAACTAATAAATAGTCTGCCATTTTATTCCTCTATTTCCCTGTTGACCCAAATCCACCGGTCCGCACGCCGTCTGCTTCATCCCCATCTGCAATCAAGAATGGAGCAAAGACAGCCTGAACCACACGTTCACCGACTTCAAGGATGACTTCTTGGTCCGTAATATTTTTCATCTGAGCAAAGATATGGCCTTCATTTCCTGGATTGCCGTAGTAGTCTCCATCGATAACCCCAACAGAGTTGATCAAGACCAATCCCTTCTTGCGAGGATTAGACGAGCGGTCATAGAGATAGAGCACCTCAGTCGGTTGCATATAGGCCTTGACCCCAGTTGGGACGAGGACGATCTCTCCTGGTGCAATCACTGTGCGCTCTGCCACCTTTAAGTCGTAACCAGCTGCGTGTGCTGTCTCCCGTTTTGGCAACAAGTCCTGATTGGTATAGCTTGATACAAGTTCAAATCCACGAATTTTTGTCATCATGATTCCTCTTTCATTCTAAATAGTTTCCATCTCTTCTATTATACCATCACTTCGCCCTAGCGTCTCCCCTCTACTACTATTCGTATTTTTTCTGACAAACACACAAAAGCCCCCTCAAACGAGGAGACTTTTGCAGGAGATTATATGAAAAAAGTAAACTGTATCAAACAAAGTTAGGAGGTCTTTGTTGATGAGACTAGTTTACCTCTTTCTCCTTAAAAAATCCTAAAGAGTTTACAATTCTTGTAAAAGATAACGAAAGAGTTCGAGATTGCCTTTTTCTTCTTTGACTAGGAACTCTGGATGCCACTGCAAACCGATGATGCGATGACCATCCACTGCTTCGATAGCTTCAATGGTCTGGTCGCGTGGGTCAATGGCTGTCACTCGAAAGTTAGGCGCCAAGTCCTTGATGCTTTGGCGATGCACAGAATTGATCTGGCTAGCTTGTCCAAAGAGACGCTCCACCACGCTGCCTTTTTTGGTCTCAATGGAATGAGAAGTACCAAAAGGAAGCCCTTGCCAGTGTCCTTCCACTTCTTGATGGAGAGTCCCACCGAAGGCAACATTGACGAGCTGAACTCCTCGGCAGATAGCTAGGACCGGCTTGTTTTGACGGACTGCTTCTTTCAACAAGGCCAACTCAAACTGATCGCGCTCGAGATTGTAGTCATCACTCTCGATGGCGATCTCTTCTCCATAAAAGCTAGGATGGACATTTTGCCCCCCACTGAGGATAAGCTTGTCCACTGTCTCGATATAATCTTTGGCAAAAGACGGGTCTCCCACAGGAATGACCATAGGAAGGCCACCTACTTGCTTAATGGTTTCCGCAAACTTACAAGATACAGACGAATGGATATTTTTCCCATCTGGATCCACTGCGCATAGATTGGCAGAGACTCCAACAATCGTTCTACACATGGCCTTCCCTCCTTTGATATTTCTATTCCCTATTTTATCATCCCACTTCAAGAGCGTCTAATATGTATTTTTTAAGGGCCTGATAAATATTTTTTATCACCTATAGACAAAAAAACAGGCTTGTCTAGCAAGGCTAGAACAAAACCTGTTTTAGAAATTAATTTTCACGTTTTTTATAAACCAAGGCGCTTCCAGCTACTGCCAAAGCAAGTCCTGCAGCCACTAGTCCCTCACTCACTGTTTCACCTGTAGAAGGAAGAGTATGTTTCTTTTCTTCTTTTGGTTGACTTCCAGAAGGCTTATCACCTTTTGGTTTGTCTGTTGATGGGGTGGTTGGCGGAGTAGTTGGTGGTGTAGTTGGTGGTGTGTTTGGAGTAGTTGGTGGTGTTGGTGGTGTGTTTGGAGGAGTTAGGTAGTTTACGACTGTCCCCTTATCTACTACAAGGTTAGGTGCGGCTTTTAATTCGCTAGCAGATACAGTAATAACATCCGTTGATAGTTGGTAACCAGCTGGCGCTGTCAACTCCTTAATAACATAATCCTTAGCCTCAAAGCCTACAAAGCTTACAAGACCGTTGGCATCTGAGGTCGCTGTCGCTTGACCTTCCCCATATGGGTTGGCAACTGGGGTCACACCATCTGCCTCAAAGAGTCCAAAGACAGCTCCTGCAAGGTCTTGACCGACTAGGTTCACCTTATGCAATTGAATATTGTAAAGTTTCAACTCAGGTTTCTCAACCACTGGTGGAGTTGGTGGAATAGCAGTGAATGGTTTGTTGACAACTTTTCCTTGATCAAGTACTTGATCAGTTGAAGCAATCAATTGACTAGATGAAACAGTAATCGCTTCTTCAGAAAGTTGGTATCCTTCTGGTGCTGTCAATTCTTTCACTACATAATCCTTGGCTTCAAGTCCTGTAAAGGTAACGAGACCATTGGCATCAGATGTCGCTGTCGCTTGACCCTCGCCATATGGATTTGCAACTGGTGTCACACCATCTGCTTCAAAGAGTCCAAAGACAGCTCCTGCCAAGACTTGACCTTCATTATTGACTTTGTGCAATTGGATGCTGTAAAGAGTCAATTCCGGTTTCTCAACAACTGGCGGAGTTGGTGGAATAGCAGTAAACGGTTGGTTCACCACATTTCCTTTATCCACTACCAAGTCTGTCGCAGCGCTCAATTCTGTTGCAGAGACAGCGATTGAAGCAGTTGATAGTTGGTAACCTTCTGGTGCTGTCAATTCTTTCACTACATAATCCTTAGCCTCAAAGCCTACAAAGCTTACAAGACCATTAGCATCGGATGTCGCTGTCGCTTGACCTTCGCCATAAGGGTTGGCAACTGGTGTGCTACCATCCGCTTCAAAGAGTCCAAAGACTGCTCCTGCTAGAGCTCGACCTTCACCATTGACCTTGTGAAGTTGGATGGTATAAAGTTTAGCTTCTGGTTTTTCAACTACTGGTGGTGTTGGTGGGATTTCACTTGTGACAAAGGTATTGGTGAAGGATGTCTTCGCACCATATGCCACTGTAGCCTTGATCGTATTGCTTGCGTCATCTTTCGTAACTGTTACTGTCACTTCGATGCTCGCTTGATCGTAGGTCATTCCTTTTTCTTGAGATTGAGGGATTACTTCCTTAATTGTGTAGTGGAAAGTTTTCCCTGCATCTTCTTGTGAATAAGAAATTTCGTCAAATGCTACAGAACCATCTGCTGCATTTTGTTTTGTTTGAAGAACTTCTCCAGCTTCATCCAACAAGTTAAAGCTGAATTCGCCATCTTTTAGGTCACGACCTTCTAAAATCTTGCTAGCTGAAATCTGAGCTTTTGCTGGACTTGGAGCTGAGTAAGTATTTGCAAAGACCTTGTTTTCTGGATAGACAACTGTTGCTTTTAGGTTGTCTCCATCTTTTGTTACCTGAACGGTTACTTGTTTTTCTGCTGTATCGTATGTGATACCTGGTACGTTCCCCTTCACTTCCTTCACAGTGTAAGTGTGTTCACCTTCTGCTGTGTAAGAGATAGCATTAAAGGTTACTTTGCCAGATTTGTTAGTAACAGTTTGAAGTTTGTTAGTACCTTCGTACAATTCAAAACTAAACTCGCCATCTACCAAATCACGACCTGTCAACTCTTTAGACAACTCAATTGTTGCAGTCGTTGCGTTTGGTGTGAAGGCGTTAGTAAATGTTTTGTTTTCTGGATAAACGACTTCTGCCTTCAAGGCATCTCCATCACGAGTAACTTTAACAGTCACTTGTTTTTCAGAAGCATCGTAAGCAATAGTGGCATTATTACCTTTGACTTCTTTTACAGTGTAAGTGTGTTCACCTTCTGCTGTGTAAGAAATAGATTCAAAGGTTACTTTGCCAGATTTGTTAGTAACAGTTTGAAGTTTGTTAGTACCTTCGTACAATTCAAAGCTAAACTCACCGTCTACCAAGTCACGACCTGTAAGGGTCTTGTCTAATTCGATGACCGCACTGGTTGGTGTCGGTTCTTTGACAGTTTTCTTGTTTGTAACTGTTTTAAGGGCTGTTTTTGTTGTTCCAAAATCTTCTGCTTTGACATCAATTGGAGTGGCATCCAATTCATATCCTTCTGGAGCTTTTGTTTCAACTAATTGGTAAGCTGTGTTCAACAAACCACCAATACTTGCTTCTCCCTTTGCATTGGTTGTCAACTTACCGACAACGGCACCTGTTGCAACACGGATCACGTTAAATTCAGCACCTGCTAAAGCAGTGTTTTCATCCTGGCTATCAACTTTCTTGAGGTTGATGGAGAAGGTATATCCTTGGGCTTCCCCACCAGCAGTTTGATAAACGAATGGGTTGCTCTTAGTTTCAACAACTTTTTTTGCATTCAAGGTTACATTGTTGAGGAACTTTTCCCCATTTGCAGGGGTATAAGGAATCTTCACCTTATAGACAATCGAGTAACCTTCACCTTGGGCTACATTTCCCAAGCTGACTTTGAAACTCTTCTTATCTGCTCCAAACTCAACTGGTAAAGAGACAACTTGCCCGTTTTTCAATTCTAATTTATGCGAACTGTTAACGGCCCAATTCCCTTTTTTAATCACAAAGGAATCTTCTACATAGCTCATTCCTTCTGTTTGCAATTGGTCAGTCACAACTGCTTCTGTTAACGGCTCTTTCGCTGCATTGACACGTACTTCATATTGACGTGTGATGCTACCATCTGCTAAGGTTTCTGTCCCCCAGCTAACCTTGTCCAAGGTCTTTTCAGCATTCCCTGGGTCAACTACAAAGTCAACTTTTCCTACAGGGACAGGATTGTTATCCACATTCAAGGTGATTGGCACCTTGCTTGGAGATGCAGTTGCAGGCTCTACCCGAACTGCAAAGAACATGCTTCCTGAAATATTTGATTTCTTTTCCACATAATTTTCATAGGTCAAGGTGATGGTTTTATTTGCAGCATTAATGACTGCTTTTGCAACCACTGATTGACCATCCGGACTCATGACATCAAATGTTTGATCCGAGATAAATTTTAGATTCTGAGGGAGGGTAATAACCGCCTGATCCCCAGATTTGACCCCGTTCGGAACATTGAAAGTTAGATCAACCTTAATGTCCGTGTACTGGTCCACGGGTGACTTAGCAGGTGTGATCGTTTTACTTGTAATTTGGATCTTTCCTGTTGAGCCATCAGCATGGGCCGACCGAATTTTGGACAAACCAAAGACACTAGCTAAAACTAATACTAAGGTCAGTATTATTTTTAAGCTCTTTTTCATCATAAACTCCTTTTTTTTGTTTCTCTTATATATCACTAGCTAGAGTAATATACGAAACAAATATTACCATATTCAGAATATAAATGCAAGAATAATTTACTAAAATTCCCAACATTTTATCAGTTATCATATTATTTGCTTTTCCTATGAAATTCAGCTAGATTCCAAAGCTTTTTTCTCTATAGTATGGTAAAATAGAAATGAAATCTTCACGAAGGAGAATGCTATGGATAAACAAACCATTACGGTCATCGGTCCTGGTTCTTGGGGAACTGCCCTTTCTCAAGTCCTCCACGATAATGGCCATGAAGTACGGATCTGGGGAAATGTCCCAGAACAAATCGACGAAATCAATCAAGAACATACCAACAAACGCTACTTTAAGGATGTCCTGCTAGATCCAGAGATCAAGGCTTACCACAACTTGGATGAAGCCCTTTCTGGAGCAGATGCGGTCCTCTTTGTCGTCCCAACCAAGGTGACCCGACTCGTTGCCAAGCAAGTCGCTGAGACTCTGGACCATCCTGTCAAGGTCATGCACGCGTCCAAAGGATTAGAGCCAAACAGTCACAAACGGATTTCTCAAATCTTAGAAGAGGAAATCCCTGCTTCTCTACGTAGCGAAATTGTGGTCGTGTCTGGACCAAGTCACGCTGAAGAAACCATCGTTCGCGATATCACTCTGATCACAGCGGCTTCTAAGGATTTAGAAACAGCTCGTTATGTTCAAGAACTCTTCAGCAACCACTACTTCCGCCTCTATACCAATACAGATGTGATTGGGGTAGAAACGGCTGGAGCCTTGAAAAATATTATCGCTGTTGGTGCTGGAGCCCTCCATGGACTCGGCTTTGGGGACAATGCCAAGGCTGCCATCATCACACGTGGTTTAGCTGAAATCACCCGTCTAGGTGTTAAACTAGGCGCTAGCCCCTTAACCTATAGTGGACTATCCGGAGTTGGGGACCTGATCGTGACAGGGACTTCCATCCACTCTCGGAACTGGCGAGCTGGGGATGCCCTCGGTCGCGGTGAAAAACTAGAAGATATCGAAGCCAACATGGGCATGATCATCGAAGGGATTTCAACTACTAAGGCCGCCTACGAACTGGCCCAAGAGCTAGACGTCTATATGCCGATCACACAAGCCATCTACCAAGTGATTTATGAAGGGCAAGACATACGCGAAGCCATTAACTTCATGATGAACAATGAATTTAAAGAAGAGAATGAGTGGAACTAAGGAATTTTTCCTTGCCAATCAGTTCAACAACCAATCATTCTTTAGTTAGAAAGGAATTATTATGACAAAAGTTAGGAAAGCAGTCATTCCTGCGGCCGGACTTGGAACGCGTTTCCTACCTGCAACCAAAGCCTTGGCCAAAGAAATGTTGCCAATCGTGGATAAGCCAACCATCCAATTCATCGTTGAGGAAGCCCTGAAGGCTGGCATCGAGGACATTCTCGTTGTCACTGGTAAGTCCAAACGTTCGATCGAAGACCACTTCGACTCAAACTTCGAACTTGAGTACAACCTCAAGGAAAAAGGAAAAAATGACCTGTTGAAACTGGTCGATGAAACTACCGGGATGCGCCTCCACTTCATTCGTCAAAAACATCCGCGAGGACTTGGAGATGCTGTCCTTCAGGCTAAGGCCTTCGTTGGGAATGAACCTTTCGTCGTGATGCTGGGAGATGACCTCATGGATATCACGGATGATACAGCCACTACTCTCACCAAGCAATTGATGAATGACTATGATGAGACACATGCTTCTACTATTGCTGTCATGAAAGTTCCCCATGAAGAGGTTTCTGCCTACGGAGTCATTGCTCCTCAAGGGGAAGGCATCAAGGGACTGTATAGTGTTGAAACCTTTGTCGAAAAACCAGCACCTGAGGAAGCACCGAGTGACCTTGCCATTATCGGTCGTTACTTGCTGACTCCAGAAATCTTCCAAATCTTGGAAAACCAAAAACCAGGCGCTGGAAATGAAATCCAATTGACTGATGCCATTGATACCTTGAATAAGACCCAACGAGTATTTGCCCGCGAGTTTAAGGGTAGACGCTACGACGTGGGGGATAAGTTTGGTTTCATGAAAACATCTATTGATTATGCCTTGAAACACCCACAGGTTAAAGATGATCTCAAACAATACATCATCGATCTTGGAAAAAAATTAGAAACATCTGAACAAACTTCGAACTAAACCATTTACGAATCTGAAGGATGTAAAAGAGACTGACCATATGGTGTAAGTGGTCCCCCACTTTACAAAATGGTCAATCTCTTTTTTCTCGTAAAAAGAAGCTGGACAAAAAGTCCAGCTTCTTTCATTTATTCTCTTGTTCAACTATTTTATCTGATTCTATTTTTTAAGGATGAACATTGTAAGAATAATTTGTATTTGGGTAAGTCTCGATTTCGCTTGGATTGAAATTAGATCCGAAGCGATTATTGTTGTTTACACTATTTCCTGCTACAGGAGCTTCAGTTGGAGCTTGAACAGTTTCTTCTGGCTTCACAGGAGTTTCTACTTTAGGAGATACAACTGGTTGTTTATCCTTGTTAGCAGCATAGCCAAAGCGATTGTTTGGATTTCCTTCTGCATTAGCTGGGATATCCTTATTAGAAGGGGTAGCTCTATAATATGAAGCAGGAATTTCAATTTTTGTACTATTTCCGTCAACTTGTGATTTTTCTGGAACTTGTGGTTTTTCTGGAACTGTTGGTGTATCTGGTTTCTTAGGCTCTTCAGGATCTTTATAATTATCTGGTTTAGAAGCACGATAAGGATCTGACTTGCGTCCAGCTGCCTCTAATTGTTTTTCCATTAATTTTTCATAATCTTTGAAGTGTTGGAAAAGACGATCAGACAAGTCAAGTGAATCTTTCGTTACTTTATCTTCAGCAGCTTTTGCAGCTTCTGGTTGATCTTTTAGTGAATAATATTCAATATCCTTCTTCTCTTGATCAGCAATAAATCCTTTTTCTAGTGCTTTCCAATGTTCTTGGACGGTTTTTCCAAAGATATCTTGATTGTTGATTGCCATGTTGTCAATATGCCAAACAGTCCAATACCAAGAATTTGGATCATAAGTAGCTGTTTGAGGTTTAAAGGCTTCGTAAGTATCTTTTACATTTCCATAGAATGGGACATATGGAGTGTTACGTGATGGTCCCATTCCTAACCAAACTGTACCACCAAATGATTTTGGTAGTTTTGGATTGATTTGATAGACATGGGCGTCGATAACGTTTTCATTCCCTAGTGCATATTTGTATTGATCCTTGCGAACCGTGTCGTTTGCGCCATTGTCACCTTGTTTCTTCACTCCAATTTGATCGTCCGGTACGAAGCGACCATTTAAGTGTTCAAAGCGATTCCGTTGCATAGCAAAGGCATCTTCTAAAGTAAATTTCTTATTTGGATCAGTTGGAGAACGGAATAGTTCGTATTCGTCATCCTCGTAAGTCACTTTAGACTTTGGATCAAGTACTGTAATCCCTGCATAAGTCCGAGAACGGTCCCCTTCTGCATATTTTTCAGGTCCGTAAGACTTAGCAATATGGAAGTTGCCATCTTTATCAGTCTTGTAACTTCCTGATTCTTTTGCTACTTTTTCAACATCTTTAGAGGCGATGACATTTTCAGTGTCATTCAAATTAACATGACCTAGGTAGTAAGTATTCGCAAAGACTGCGTATTTATCTTCTGGCACCTTCACCGCTACATATTGGTGACCAGAAAGAATTTCCATATACCAAGTTTCTTTTTGGTCAGCAACTACAACTGTATTTCCTTCAGCTGATCCCTTTTCTTCGATAACTTTTCCAAGTAATTCGATTGCTTCACGAGCTGTTTTTGCACGAGGTAGGATTACATCGAGCATAGCAGCTTCTGGAAGTCCATCTTCTTTCAGTGGATCTTTTTCTAATACCTTTTTATTTGGAATTGCTGTAACAGTGGCAGTCATGGAAACACCCGCTTCGTTAAAGCCATGTTCTCCAAATGCACCATTGCTACCATCTCCACGAGCGGAATCATAAGCAGCTGTGTATTTCATTTCGCTGGCAGCATGAGGATAGGTGAAACCATTGGATTCGTCCTGAATTTGGTCTCCTTCCTTATAATTCTTGGCATCAACAACAACATAGTTTTTGTTGTGTTTTCCGCCGTTTGGATAATAAGGATAGTCCTCAGTCCGACCAAACAGGGTGGTACCATCCTTGGTCAACTGACGGCCAATGATAAATCCACAACAAGCCTCAACAGCTTGAAACGGAAGGAGCAATATAGCCATCGCTACTAACGAGAGCTTAATCAACCATTTTTTCATTGCAAATCTCCTTTTATTTAATATTTTATCCATTTTATGAATGGATAAGAAAGATATTTACAATTGTTAGTTTACTCCTTTTCAATCCTTTTTGCAAGCGCTTTCTTATGTTGTCTTTATTCACTTTTCGAGCAACTTTTTGAGTGTGGCTGCTTATTTTTGGATTTTATATACAAAAAAACTGAGACTTCACTCAGTTTTCAGATAATTTACAAATTCGTTACAAATCATAAAAAGGGATGAGCAAGTAAAGGCCAAGCATAAAGAAGGATGGCCCCAGCTGTATAAAGAAACAGAGCTACCAAGCGCCAGCTTTTTTTCAAGCTATCTCGCTCACCATAAACGGGAAAGACAAAGGCTAGAAGCCCTCCTCCCACCAGGCCTCCTAAGTGACCGGCTAGACTGATCCCCGGCATAAAGCTAAAGAGGATATTGATCAGAATCAAAGAAGTATAACGTTGGCTCAGATAGTGAATATAGGGACTTCGAGCGATAAAGCGCAAACTGGCAATGGCACCAAAGATACCAAACAAGGCGGTAGAAGCCCCAGCTGCAACAGCAAGAGGAGAAAAAACCAATACAAAAAGGTTGCCCATCAAGCCGGATAAGAGGTAGAGGGCTAAAAAGGCCTTTGAGCCAAATAGATCTTCTGCGATTCTTCCGATAAAATAGAGGGTAACTATGTTCAAAACAAAGTGTTGCAAGCCAACATGAACAAACATGGCAGCAAGCAAACGCCAGCTCTGGCTCGGGTCCATTTGGATTTCCGCCCCTAAGACACCCCCAAAGTCGTAAACAGTTTGGACCGATTCATAGTCAAAGCCACGAAGCAATAACATGGCTAGAAAAACACCGGTTGTTAATAGGAGCAAGCTACTGGTCACCGGGTATTTCTTATCAAATAGTTGATTCATCCACAAGAACCTCCTGTACTGGAATATCATGAGGGGCAGGTGCAAAGTCTACTTCCTGGCAGGCATAGATAGTGCTGACGGTCGCTCCGTCGAAATCTGCCAAATAGCGATCGTAATAGCCTCCTCCATAACCCAGACGGTAGCCATCCTTTTGAAAGGCCACTCCGGGAACATGAATCAGGTCAATCTCCGACTGATCTACCGCTTGAGCCCCATCCTCTGGTTCCAAGAGACCAAAGGCTGTTGGTTTCAATTTCTGCGGATTATAGACTGCAAATTCCATGCGCCCTTTGGGATAGGTCTTTGGGATGACAACCTGTTTGCCATCTTCTAGAGCTGCATCAATCAGAAAACTCGTATCCACCTCATGCGGGAAGGACAAATAGGTCGCAATAACGCTTGCTTCTTGGTAAGATGACAAAGAGCGTAACCGCTGGATCAAGGCTCGATCAGCCTTTCGCTTATTCTCCGGCTCCAAGCCTTTCATCTTCTTCAATATACTTTTTCGAACACTTGCTTTCATTTCCGTCTCTCTTTATTGGTTGGCTTTCATTTGTAAGAAAGGACTAATGGCTTTGACACCAAAGTGCAGGGCTTCTTCCTTGGGACTCATCTGAGGGTGATGAAGGGCATAAGGACTGTCCACTCCCAACCAGAACATGACTCCATCCACTTTTGACAAGAGATAACCAAAATCCTCTCCAGTCATGGCGGGTAGGATATCAATCAAGGTGACATCTTCTGCTTGATCAAAGAAGGTCATCAGTTCATCTGCCAAGTCCGGATTGTTTTCTACCGGCAAATAGCCCCCTTGCTTAAGTTCAAGATCTAGCTCCATATCAAAAGCATCTGCAACCCCTCTGGCAATCGTCTCGAGTCGCTTCTGGGTCAAGAGGTTCATTTCCATGGTCAGAGTCCGGATGGTCCCATGCAGAAAGGCCGTCTCCGCAATGACATTATTGGTCGTCCCCGCATGCATGGAACCGAAGGTCACAACTGCCCCCTCGATAGGATCGACATTTCGGCTGACAATGGTTTGAACCTGGGTGACAAAATAGCTAGCAGCGACCAGGGCATCCTTGGCTTCGTGGGGAAAGGCGGCGTGTCCACCTTTTCCTTTAAAGGTCAGCTTCACTTCACAGGTCCCTGCAAAAAGCGTCCCCCGATTGGTCGCAATCTCGCCTACCTTTAGGTCTGGACGGACATGGAGACCGTAGAATTGATCAGGTAGCCAGTCTCCAAAGGCCCCATCCTCATACATGAGCATGCCTCCAGCTTCATTTTCCTCGGCTGGTTGAAAGAGGAACAAGAGATTATTCTTCGGCTGTTCTTGAACCAGTTGCTCCAGCAAGCCCAAGGCCAGCGTCATATGGACATCATGGCCACAGGCATGCATTCGACCTTCGTGGCGGGAGGCAAAGTCAAGACCAGTCTGCTCAACAATGGGCAGTCCATCGATATCCGTCCGCCAGCCAATGGTCTTTTCGGGATTGGACCCCTTCAGAAAAACCAGGATCCCCGTCCGCCAGGTCCGCTGCTCGACGAACTCTTTTCCTTCGGTAATTTCAGCGATACGCTCCAAGAGATAGGCTTGTGTTTTGAATTCTTCTAGTCCAATTTCTGGGATTTGATGTAAATCTCGCCGAATTTTTACTAAATCAAGTGTCATATCCATCTTCCTCTTTTGAGAAGAAGCCGAGGTATCCCCCAGCTTCCTTTTCTTATTCTTCTATTAAAGGTTTCGCAAGGCATCCTCAAGCGCGGTTTTTTGTTGTGTCTGTTCGTCAATCGTCTTGATCACGCGCGCAGGCACACCCGCTACCACTACATTTCCAGGCACATCTTGGGTAACAATCGCACCCGCCGCTACGACGGAGCCATTACCAACTTGAACCCCTTCGATGACGACGGCGTTGGCTCCCACCAAGACGTTATCCCCGATTCGGACTGGTTCTGCAGAGGCTGGCTCAATCACACCAGCAAGGACTGCTCCTGCTCCGATATGGCTGTTTTTACCAACCGTTGCACGACCACCAAGAATAGCTCCCATATCGATCATGGTCCCCGCACCGATTTCAGCACCGATATTGATGACCGCTCCCATCATAATCACCGCATTGTCTTCAATGGTCACCTGATCTCGAATAATCGCACCTGGTTCAATCCGGGCATTCAAATAACGCTTGTCCAGCAAAGGTACCGCTGAATTGCGACCATCTTGCTCTACGATATAGTCTTTGTTTTCTGTTAGGTTGGCAAGAAGGGGCTCAATCTCTTTCCAGTCTCCAAATAGGACATTGCCTAGCTTTACAACGGATGCTGGAAGCTCTCCTGCCAATTCCCCTTCAAAGGTCACTTTTACGTTGGTTTTCTTTTCTGCATTGCCGATAAAGGCGATAATTTCTTGTGCAGTCATCTTTTGTGCAGTCATGGCGATACCTCTTGTTCTATGTAGTCAGTCCTCTAGGAAGATAGGCTCCTTTTGAACTCTTTGATTTTACTATTATAGCATAATTTAAAGAGTCCTTTAAATCACTGGCAAACGAAGTAATCTTAAGATCCTAATGTATCTTTGTACTATCTCCCAAAATCATGCTATGGTTTCTTTTTAACAGCTATTCCTTTTAGATACCACTGCTCAGAGTTTTCCTCGAAATTTAGGGAAACTAGTTCATTATCTACTGTTGAATAGGAGAGGGTGCAGGAGTATACTTTCTGAGAAGATGAGATTGAAAAATGCGTGACTTCAGGAGTTCCCATTTGAGAAATAACGTCATGAATTTCCTGTCCATCTTGAGAAAAGAGAGCTCTAAATTCTTCTGTTGTTTTGGTTGGTTCTTCCAAAGATGTAGCGTAATATCCCATATAAATATTAGTGACCCTATACTTATCGTCATGCCCCAATAGATTAAAACTGACATTTCCACGATTATCCGGTAGTTCATATTGTAAAGTGATTCCCCGATTGTCTGCACTTACATCAGAAAAGTAACCTCGTTTAGCTTTTCCATACTGATTCACAAGTTCTTCTGCGGTCACATTGGATAATTTATTTTTTCGACTGAGAACCAATAACTCGTCTAAATTAAAGTCACGAATCCCATTATCCCCATCTATATAGGGAGAATTGTCGGCAGTCAATTGTCCCGATTTCTTATCTGACTCACTCTTCTCTTCCTTTGTTGAGCTAGAAGATTCTGATGGTTGGCTAGAGGAGGCAGATGACGAGCTAGCGGATGTCGAACTGAAAGAATGACGGTCCTGTTTCTTACTTACTGGGCTATCCGGCTCTGTCTTATTGAGAGAACTGCTTACATAACCAAGCGCTATAATGGAGAGACTAAAGACGAGAACCATCCCCACAGCAACTGCAAAAAGGGAACCAAAACGGGGCAAGCCCGCTCCTCGAAAAGCATCCTCACGGACACTTCTCTTTACCCCTTTTTGATAGCTCCGAAGACTGGGACTTTCAAAAGCTTCTCCTTCAGGCCCACGATCCGAAAAGACCTCAGACACTTCCCGATTCCTACTTGGGAACCTAGACCATTCTCTTTGAATCTGTCTACCTTTTTCCATTCCATTTTCCCTTCTTTTTACTTAACTTTGTTTCTTAGGATCTAGTTGACTTTTGAGCAACAAGGAATAGGAACCGTCTACATGTTCCAGCTCCAATAAATACGTTTTTCCCTTCTCATCCTGATAGGATAGTTGAAAACCTTCCTGATCAGGCCCGATCTGGTGTCGAACGAAGGATTGTAAGCCCTGATAGCTACCTAGAAGTGCTTTCAGATCCATCTTTTCTCCAGGTTCTAAGCTCTGGTAAACTTTTTCTGAAAAAGCTTTGTTCCCCTCCCGGTCTAGATTGGCTAGACTGGCGTCGATCTCTTCTAGCAGATAGCTCCCATCAGCCCCCTTGCTAAAAAGCAAACGGATGGAGGCTCCCTTTCCCCTATCGTCCCATCGATAGAGCAGGGAGAGTCTGGGTTGCTTGCTTGCTGTAGATTGAAAGAGAACTTTCTCTTGGGGGTGCCCCATCTCCTTCAGAAGGGTCTCCAGGCGACTTCCAGTCTGCTTTAGGCTACCGTTTTGGTTCTTTATCGACAGAGGGAAGCGCTCGATCTGATCCAGGGTCCATGGCGAATCCTTTTTTTCATTCGTTTCTTTTAAGAGTCGCTCCCCTTGAAATTCTTTCGCTTTAAAAGTTGATAAGTTCCTTATTTCACTTATCGCTGTAGAATTTTTCGGTGGATGACTAAGGACCTCTAACCCCATCCCTAGGAGGAGCGCTAGCAGCAGGAGGCCAGGAATTGTTAACTTCTTGATGACTGTATCCATTTACTCCTCCTTATTCGACCTTGACTAGATGATAGCGCGCATCTTTTTGGGCTTGCAAAGTGAGAAAGACGAGCCCCTCTTGTGCACGGTAGGTTAGGACCAAAACTGTCTTTCCATCCTTATGATTCATAAGCAATGATTGTGGCAAGCCAACCTTTTGTAAAATGTCTTCTAGTTTCATGCCAGTTTTCTCTTTCCCACTAGCAAGACTGGTCAAGGCTGCCTTTTTCAGCTGTTTACTTTCTATATTCTGCTTAGAGGTTGGTTGATAGCCCTGAATAGCTGTTAGATAGTAGCCATCCTTCATATGGGTAAATTCAAATTGGTATCTATCTCGACCATCTTGTGTCGTTCCATAGCTGAGACGAAGGAGCTGCGTTCTAGCTTTTGATTCAAGCCGAGCTTGCTTGGCTCCCCCTAATTTTTTGACCAGGGTCTCTGGTGTCGTTCCCTTGGTGCTTGGCCCACCAGTCCCATCTCCTATTTTAAATTCTAGCAATTCCTCCAAATGCACCCCAACTTCTGGTCGATCTGATTTCGCCAGGAAGGCCTGCAGATAAGCTTCTTCCTTACGAAAGGTCACTTGCTGGTCTGGATTTAGCTGGTCTTGTGGCCTCCCAGAAGCAGCAAGCCCATAGCCTACTCCCAGCATTGCGAGGACCCCGAAAATAATCCCTCTTTTTTGGATGAAAGCTAAGAGGGTCTTCAGATGTTTTCCTGTTGTTTCCTTTACATTATCCATTCTGCGATCGTATCTGTATCCCTTTCCGTCCAACTGTTCACACGTGTTTCCTTTGTCAACATATCCTACTATACCATAAATAGCCAGTCCCCGCTAGAACAGAAAAAGATCTGAAAATGCCATTCCAGATCTTTTTAGGGTTTTAGGTGAATGGATTCTTCCTCCCTTACCTCTTTCGAAAAGAATGAATGAAGAGCCCTTCTTCATCATCATTCTTTTTCAGATAAGAGGAAATCACCATCTGATTGTCTCACAAAAGTCAACCTATATTCAGAAGAACTTGAGGATTTAATATTTACTCTCATTGTAGTCACAATATCATGAGTTTTGTAGTCCTCTTCTGCAGACATTGAAAGACTAGAAATCGTATGATCCTTAATCACTTCCTTGTAGGATACACCATCCTTACCAGTTTTGGCATCTCCCACTTTCAGTTTATCATAGTAAGATGAGGTCATAAAATCGTCCTCAGCTTCTTTATAATTTCCTGAATAATAGAGGTCTTTTAAATAATAATTGTCTCCATTCTTCTGAAACGTAAGGCGCATTTCACGTACAGTATGATAAGAAGGCAGCGTATCATCCTGATCTTCGTCTAACTCGCCCCATTCTAAATCAATTTTATCTCTTCGAAACGTGCCTTTCAAAGCCTTGCCATGTGCATCCACGACATCTTCAATGCTTGTTCCTAAATCTGGAGTTTCGTATGTCCCAAACTCCAAATCAGCTAAATCATCAATGTTCCAAGAAAATTCTGCTTCTTCCGGATTAATATACTTCCCAGACTGATCACGTTTTGATTCCCCTGCGTCAGCTGTTGGGTGAAGGGCCGGTTCGCTACTTTTAGCATTTGTTGCACCAAAAGAACGGCCAAGAAATAGACCTGCAATGACTCCTAAGACTGCAAAAACACTAACACAAGCGATTAATAGACCTTTCCCTGGCTTCTTTTGATTACCAGTTTCTGGCACACCAAATGGTGCCTGTGATTGATTCATATTCATCTTTCATCTATCTCCTCTATATTAAAAACGTTCTGGACCAATGTATAAGAAGTCCCCGTCTGGTTGTGCTAAGAAGCGTAATGTCTTATAATCGTCACCGACCTTAAAGTTTACGGTTGCAATAACACGAGTAGAGTCATACTCTTCTCCTTCTGCAGTAGCTTTTGTTTCTGTTCCAATTCGAACAGCACTTGATTTACGCTTTTTCAAAACTTCTGATAAGGAAGTTCCACCTTTACCAGTTTTCTTATCTCCTGTTTTCAGATTTTTGAATTCTTTTGTACTTAACTCACGATCTGCAGAAGTATCTTCATCTTCATCGTCTTCTTCGTCTGCATAAAATTCTTCTAAATCAAAAGCTTCCACAGTTTTCAAATAATAATTGCCATCAACTTTTTCAAATCGGAAATAAACATTCTGATGTTCAGCATTCTTTGCACGATCCCAATAAAGAGTGAGGCTATTCTTATCATACTCCACACTGGAAGCCAATCCATAGGTTTCAACAATCTGATCAGCAGTCAAACCATAACCATCCTTATTGGTATAACTCAAGGAACCAAGGTCTTTAAGAGTCCAGGTGAAAACAGCCTCCTTCTTATCTGTAATGAAGCTGTTCTTTATCTTTTTTGCTTCTTCATTAGCGCGTTCTAAACGTTTTGTTCGATTAGCATCTGCTTGAGGCTTAGATGAATTTCCCCATAAATAGCCAGCTCCACCACCAATTAATCCACCAAGAAGGAGTGCAAGAAGGGAAAAGACAACAAATTTCGTCCATCCACGCTTCGGTTTTGGCTGAACATTCCATTGCGATTGGAAGGCTTGAGGGTTCCCTTGTTGGTAGAACGGATTATTTTCTACCTGAGGCGCTTGATTTTGGAAAAATTGTTCCTGTCCTCCAGCTTGTGGTCCTTCTACTGGAGAAGCCTGTTGAAAGGCTTGCGCTCCTGGTGCCCCAAATGGCTCATAAGCTGTTTGGCTATTTTGTGCTCCAAAAGGTTCTTGGACGTTTTGACCAGTTTGAGCTTCAAGAGGTTGCTGAACAGTTTGTTCTTCTTGTGCTCCAAAAGGTTCTTGAACAGTTTGTCCCTCTTGTGTTCCAAAAGGCTCTTGAGAAACGTTCTCCTCTTGTGTTCCAAAAGGTGTCTTGTCTTCTGTTGTCATAATCTCTCCTTTACTAACAACCTGCGCCCGTCATTCTCCCCACTTTTCGTGACCATAGTTTGACGTGCAAAGTATAAATATAGTAGTTCTACTATATCATAAAACAGTCTATTTTTCCACCTCATTCTGAGATATTGAAAGCGATTAAAAAACGACCTCTTGTGAGATCGTTTTGTCTATTGATTAAAGGCGAGCGTTGAGTTCTTTGCTCAATTCTTCAAATCCTGGTTTACCAAGGAGGGCGAACATGTTACGTTTGTATGCTTCAACACCTGGTTGGTCAAATGGGTTGATAGCATTCAAGTAACCTGAAAGGGCGATTGCCAATTCGAAGAAGTAGATAGTATATCCAAGAGTGAAGGCATCTTGCTCAGGAAGAGTTACGTACATGTTTGGCACGTCACCATCTGTGTGGGCAAGAAGAACACCGTCAGTTGCTTTTTTGTTCACGAAGTCAACATCTTTTCCTTGAAGGTATCCAAGTCCGTCAAGGTCTTCTTCCAAAGTAGGGATGATCACGTTCTTACGAGGTTTGTCAACGCGGACAACTGTTTCAAACATGATACGAGTTCCTTCTTGGATAAATTGACCCAATGAGTGCAAGTCTGTTGAGAAGTTAGCTGAAGTTGGGTAGATCCCTTTTTGGTCTTTCCCTTCTGACTCACCAGCCAATTGTTTCCACCATTCTGAGAAGTATTGAAGGGATGGCTCGTAGTTTACCAAAATTTCAGTTGCATAGCCTTTACGGTAAAGGATGTTACGAACAGCTGCGTATTGGTAAGCTTCGTTTTCTGAAAGTTTGTCCGAAGTGTAGTCTTTACGAGCTGCGTTCGCACCTTCCATAAGGGCCTTGATATCTGCACCTGATGCAGCGATTGGAAGCAATCCAACTGCTGTCAATACTGAGAAGCGTCCACCGATGTCATCTGGAACCACAAATGTTTCCCAACCGTTGGCATCTGCTTCAACTTTAACAGCACCTTTTTGGCGGTCAGTTGTTGCGTAGATCCGTTTGTTCGCTTCTTCTTGTCCGTATTTCTTCACCAAAAGTTCTTTGAAGACACGGAAAGCAATCGCTGGTTCAGTTGTTGTACCTGATTTAGAAATCACGTTTACTGAGAAGTCTTTGTCAGCTACGTACTCTACCAAGTCAGCAAGGTAAGTAGATGAGATTGAGTTTCCAGCATAAAGGATTTGTGGCGCTTTGCGTTCTTCTTTTGTTTGCAAGTTTGCAAAGTGGTGGTTCAAGAAGTCAATCGCTGCTTTCGCACCAAGGTATGATCCACCAATACCGATCACGACCAAAACATCGCTGTCTGCTTTGATTTGCTCAGCAGCTTTCAAGATGCGGTCAAATTCTTCGCGGTCGTAGTTTTCAGGAAGGTCCAACCAACCCAAGAAGTCGCTACCAGCACCAGTTCCTTTACGGATCAATTCGTCTGCTGCTGTAACTTGTGCTTGCATGTAGTCCACTTCATGTGGGGCAACAAATTTACCCAAAACTTTTGAGTAGTCAAATTTAATATGAGACATGTTATTCCTCCAAAATTTCTTCTTCTCTATGATATCGCTTTACTGGGATTTAATCAAGGGAAACCATCCTGTAAAACGTTTTCATTTGCTAATTTTTTTATTTTCACAAATCAAGCAACGACGCAATAGCAATCGTTTGCATGTAGGGCCTTATTTTGAGCGGAACAGACAAAAAAAGGGGCCTCTTCCGAAGCTCCATTTTCACGCTATTATTCTTTGAATCCACTAATGAATTTTGAGATGATACTGGTGACTGATAGCCCTCACGTCGCAAAGCTCCTCAGAATCAATATCTCTAAACTCATCTGCGATTTGCAGGCTTGATTCACTACGTTCACTTATCGGAACGTAGTTCTCGCTTTGCTCGAACTGCGTCAATGTACCTAAGTTCATCTTCGTCCCTTGGACTTGATTCACTAAGAACTTCATCAGTTTACAGCTTTTTCCCTAACGGGAAAAACTGCATCCATTGCTCTAGGATTCATCTAAGCCTTGCAGGCTCGATTCATCAAGAGCAATAGAAAAGAGCACACAGTTCACTTCGCTTAGGGCTGCTGGATTCCTCCCCTGACCCGCTTCACGCAGAACTGTTGCTCCGATAGGTATTATATCATAATTTGTGGATTTTGCAAAGGTCCGGTTTTTATTCTTGTGTTTCGGCCTTGGCTGCGAGCTTGGCTTGTTTTTTTCGTTCCCGACCTTGGCGGAAAAAGGTCTGCATGATGGCTGCACATTCTGCTTCCAAGATCCCTGTTTCCACCTCTACCCGGTGATTAAGGCGCTCATCTGTCAAAATGTCATAGAGACTCCCTGCTCCACCGAACTTCTGATTGGTCGCACCATAGACTACCTGAGGGATCCGGGCCAGTCCAATGGCACCACTACACATGACACAGGGTTCAATGGTCACAAATAGGGTGGTATCCAGCAAGCGCCAACTCTCTTCATGCTGATTGGCTTCTTCAATCGCCATCACCTCCGCATGCATGACAGCCCGTTGCAATTCTTCTCGCGCATTGTGGCCCCGTCCAATGATTTCACCGTCTTTGACAATGACACAGCCAATAGGAATTTCCTCATGGGTCAAGGCGATTTCTGCCTCTTTTAAAGCCTCTCGCATAAAAGCTTCTTTCTCTTCTAGGGTATAGTCTCTCACTTGTACTCTCATTTACTTTTTATGTTCTTGTTCTATTATATGATGAAGCCACAAAAAAAGCCACCAATGGGTGACTTCTTATAGGGAGATGTTTATGAAAAAAAGTTTGGTTTCTAAACAAAGTTGGGAGGTCTTTGTTTATGGTCTTAGTATAGACCTTGTGTCTTAAAGTAAGCTTAAGACTCAAAAAAGTTGAGAGAGACTCCCAACTTTTATTGAATTATTTACTTGACCAGACACTTTCAAGGATATTGGTTTGGTCACGATCTGGTCCGACTGAGAAGGTTGAAATGCGCACACCAACCAACTCACCGATCCGGCGAACATAGTTGCGAGCGTTTTCTGGAAGCTCATCCAAGTGACGCACACCGGTGATGTCTTCTGACCAACCTGGTAATTCTTCATAGATTGGTTTGCAACGTTTGAGTTGCTCCAAGCTTGCTGGGTAGTAATCGATGCGTTCTCCATCCAAGTCGTAGGCTACACAGATTTTCACTGTATCCAAACCTGACAAAACGTCGATTGAGTTCAAGCTAAGGTTGGTAATTCCTGAAACGCGACGGCTATGGCGCATGACAACTGAGTCAAACCAACCGACACGACGGGGACGACCTGTTGTTGTCCCATACTCATGACCGACTTCACGGATCCGGTCGCCCACTTCATCAAACAGCTCTGTTGGGAATGGTCCATCACCGACACGGCTAGTGTAGGCTTTACATACACCGACAACCTTGTCGATCTTGCTTGGGCCGACACCTGATCCGATGGTCACCCCACCTGCAACAGGGTTTGATGAAGTAACAAACGGATAAGTTCCTTGGTCGATATCCAGCATAACCCCTTGAGCTCCTTCGAAGAGCACGCGCTTGCCGTTATCCAAAGCATCGTTCAAGATGACAGAAGTATCGGTTACATATTGCTTGATTTGTTGACCATATTCATAGTATTCTTCGAAGATATCGTCAAATGACAGAGCCTCTGCATCATAGAGTTTGGTAAATTGACGGTTCTTTTCTTCCAAATTGATGCGAAGGCGTTCCGCAAAGACGTCGCGGTCCAAGAGATCCGCGATCCGGATTCCCACACGCGCAGCCTTGTCCATGTAGGCTGGGCCAATCCCTTTAATCGTCGTTCCGATTTTGTTTTCGCCTTTAGACTCTTCTTGGAGACGGTCCAATTCGATGTGGTAAGGAAGGATGACATGGGCACGGTCAGAGATGCGAAGGCTGTCCGTTGATACCCCTTCTTCATGGAGATATGCCAACTCTTTGACCAATGATTTAGGGTTGACCACCACGCCGTTTCCGATGACAGAGATCTTTTCAGGGAAGAAGATACCAGAAGGAATCAAGTGCAACTTGAACTTTTTGCCGTCGATTACGATGGTGTGTCCGGCATTGTCCCCACCTTGATAGCGAGCAATGACTTCTGCATTGGCTGATAGGAAGTCTGTAATCTTCCCTTTTCCTTCATCACCCCATTGGGTTCCTACTACAACAACTGATGTCATAATTCTTTTTCATATACCATAGATAGTTCCCTATCTATGCCTTTCTTCAAACTAGGGGCAGGAGTCTCACCTGCAAGTTTGTCTTACACTCTATTATAAGAAATTTCCTCGTTTTTTTCAAGGTCGGCTATTTCTTTACTTGGTTTTTTACCCTTAAAATCCGCTTCTCATTTTCCGAACATCCATCTTTTGATCGTCATTTTAAACGTTAAAGAATGATTGTTCGTCTTTTGCCTTCTTTACTTCCTAAAACAGATCCTATTCTATTCAGTTTCTAAGCGAAGCTCTCCCCTGAAAGATTTTATCCCTTCACCGTCTAAATAAATCAAGTTACTCCCTTCACCTCTTTCCCTTTTTTATGCTAAAATAGAAGCTATGGACAAAATTATTAAAACTATCTCAGAAAGTGGCGCTTTTCGTGCCTATGTACTAGACAGTACAGAAACTGTACGAACTGCCCAAGAATATCATCATACACAAGCTAGCTCTACGGTCGCACTTGGCCGTACCCTCATTGCCAGTCAAATCTTGGCAGCAAATGAGAAAGGAGATACTAAAATTACAGTCAAGGTCCTTGGAACTAGCTCACTCGGGGCCATCATCACCGTGGCTGACACTAAAGGAAATGTCAAAGGCTACGTGCAAAATCCTGGAGTGGATATCAAGAAGACGGCGACCGGTGAAGTCGTAGTCGGACCATTCGTCGGAAATGGAGAATTCTTAGTCATCACCGACTACGGCACAGGCAATCCTTATCACTCTATGACTCCTCTTGTGACAGGTGAAATCGGAGAAGACCTGGCCTTTTATCTGACTGAGAGCCAACAAACACCTTCTGCGGTTGGGCTCAATGTTCTTCTTGATGAGGAAGACAAGGTCAAGGTTGCCGGTGGCTTCTTGCTCCAGGTCTTGCCAAATGCCAAGGAAGAAGAAATCGCCCGCTTTGAAAAACGGATCCAAGAAATGCCAGCTATTTCAACCCTTTTGGCATCTGAAGACCATATTGAAGCACTTCTTGCCGCCATTTATGGGGATGAACCTTTTAAACGCCTCTCTGAAGAAGAAATCCGCTTCCAATGCGACTGTAGCAAGGAACGCTTCATGAATGCCCTGGCAAGCTTACCAGCCAAAGACCTTCAAGAGATGAAGGACGAAGACCATGGCGCTGAAATCACTTGCCAATTCTGTCAGACAACGTACCACTTTGATGAAAACGACTTGGAGGAACTCATTCGTGACAAATCTTAATACACCTTTTATGATTGGGAACGTCGAGATTCCAAACCGGACGGTCCTTGCACCTATGGCCGGAGTGACCAACTCAGCCTTCCGGACCATTGCGAAAGAACTGGGGGCGGGGCTCGTTGTGATGGAAATGGTCTCTGACAAGGGGATCCAGTACAACAATGAAAAAACTCTGCATATGCTCCATATCGATGAGGGAGAAAATCCTGTATCGATCCAGCTCTTTGGTAGCGATGAAGATAGCTTAGCACGCGCAGCTGAATTTATTCAAGAAAATACCAAAACTGATATCGTGGATATCAACATGGGCTGCCCGGTAAATAAAATCGTCAAGAACGAGGCGGGTGCGATGTGGCTTAAAGATCCCGACAAGATCTACTCTATCATTAACAAGGTTCAATCCGTCATTGATATCCCCCTCACTGTCAAAATGCGGACAGGTTGGTCTGACCCTTCTCTAGCAGTTGAGAATGCCCTCGCTGCCGAAGCTGCAGGTGTCTCTGCCCTCGCTATGCACGGACGGACCCGGGAGCAAATGTATACAGGTCACGCGGATCTTGAGACCCTTCACAAGGTCGCTCAAGCTCTGACCAAGATTCCATTCATCGCAAACGGAGATATCCGGACGGTGCAAGACGCCAAACAACGCATCGAAGAAGTTGGTGCCGATGCGGTCATGATCGGCCGTGCTGCTATGGGGAATCCTTACCTCTTCAATCAAATCAATCACTATTTTGAAACAGGAGAAATCCTGCCTGATTTGACCTTTGAAGACAAGATGAAGATTGCTTATGAGCACTTGAAGCGCTTGATCAATCTCAAGGGTGAGCACATTGCCGTTCGCGAATTCCGCGGCTTAGCTCCTCACTACCTCCGTGGTACCTCAGGCGCAGCCAAACTCCGCGGAGCCATCTCGCAAGCAAGCACTTTGTCTGAGATTGAAGAACTTCTTCAATTAGAAAAAGCTTAATAACAAAAAACAGCATCGACATTGATGCTGTTTAAAATATATACAACTTATTTTTAACATAAACTAGCTAGCTGGTTTTTCAAAAAATTGACTTAAATTTTATGAGTCAGTTAAGTCAATTTAAAACTTTCCGCTGTGAGAAAAGTGCCTGAAACAATTGTGTTTCAGGCACTCGGAATTATTGAGAGTAAAACAGTTTGGGGAACTGTTTTAGCCTGAGCCCAGAAATTAAAGAGCGAAGGGCTCAATAATTAGTCATGGAACTTTGAAGAAGTTCGCTGACGTCCGTACTCACTTAAGGAAAGTTTTTAGAAGAACTTAACTCCATCTGACAGCATCAAAATGTTGATGCTGTTTTTGTATGTTATTGATCCGCTTGAGCTTCGCTTTCCTTCCAGCGATAGGTCTTGCGTGGTTTTTTCTTAGGCACCCGCTTGACTCCTACCTCTTCAACATAGGAACCGTAGGTCACAAGGAAATTATTGGTCAAAATTTCTTTATCTGGATGGATCAGATTCACCAGCTCGGTTGCTTCGTATACGGTGAAAGGTTCTTCTAGGAGATGGAGGAAGGTTGGATTCCAAGCCAAACGTCCTTGGATCCGCTTGATAGATTCTTGGACAATCTCATAGTGGTCAAAGGCGAAATCTTCAGCTGTCAAGACACGGCCATCTAGAGAACATTCCCCTTGTTTGAAGTCCACATCGAGAAAGAGAACTTCTTTGGCATCATCTCCAGCCCGGACCAGATTGACGGCCTCCGCAGGCAAGTAGACCAGGTGGGCGATGGTGATGACCCAGCCCCGTGGATCCCGACCAGGAGTCGAAACTGTCATTAGTTGCTCGACCTTTTGAGGGGTCAATTCTAGTCCAACTTCTTCTTGAACTTCACGGATACAAGCCTGGATAGCATCTTCATGCTTTTGCAAGAATCCTCCAACCAAGGCCACCCGATGCTGACAAGGGTGGGTTTTTCGGCGAATCACCAAGAGCTTCAAACGCCCTTCCACAAAGCAGTAGGCCACCATATCGGTAGTTACACTTGGATTTTCATAGGTGGGATGATCTTGCTCCTTATACCAACGGAGGAATTCTTCCTCGCTGACGACCGTCTCGTAGTATTCCTTTTCATTCATCCCTTCCGGAATGCTTGTTGCTGTCATTTAAGCAACCTCCTTTTTCACTGCTTTGCTCCATTGGTACCAACCAACCAAACTATTGAGGGTGTAGACCCAATACATTCCCTGAATATGGATGCTCTTTCCCCACCAGAGGTAGATACTGAAGAGGTTGGTCGCAATCCAGAAAATCCATTGTTCGCGATAGAGACCGGTCATGAGAAGCTGTCCGACACCATTGGTCGCATCTGTTATACTATCACGGAAAGGGCGAGCACTGTGGATGCTTTTATAGGCGTAGCCCATCCCGATCCAAATCAGAGCTGTTAGAACCAAATACTTGATCCATTCCATTATGGTTAATTTCTTGGCCTCAAAGTGAGATTCTTCTGCCCCTCCTTGGTCATTGATCCGATTTGACAACCAAACATAGAGGCCGATTGGTTGCATCACGAAGAAGTACAGGGTCGTCAAAACTTCTCCATAGAAGTTTTTGTTCAAGGCTAGGACGAGGTAAATCGCTGAGTTTACTGCTCCAAAGAGATAGTTACTAGCCCGACCTTCTGCTACTAGTATAACACAAACGATTCCTGTCCAGGAGGCAAAGAGCCCTAACCAATCGTGACTTGCTTCCTGATTGGTAAACTCTAGGACAAAGGGCACGCTAGATAAAGCAAGCAAATAGAGCCATTGTGTCAGAGTGCGACCTGCAAATAGGTCTTTCCAAAGGAGTTTCATAATCCCTACGAAGCCACGTTTGCCAGCTTCTCGATGGACATTTTTTAAATGCTCCCCAAATGTTTGAATTTTTTCTTGTAGTCGTTTCATGCTGCTTCTCCTTTAATCAGCTTGATAAATCGTATCGATGACACGCTTTGCTTTTTCGTAATTCCCCAAGTAGTCCTGCCCGAGATAGGCTGTAGGGATATCTGCGAGATATTGGTGGCGGAGGTGATCCAGGTGATTTGAAAAACTGTTGCGAATTTCGTCATCTGCCATGGTCATATCACGGAAGCCATCATTGACATAGGATCCAATGGGTTGGACAAATAAGATCAGATCCCATTTTTCCTTAGCGAGGATACTAACGAATAAGTTATCAAAGGTATCCGTCATACTGGTCTCTTGGCCTTCTACTTCCATATAGTAGTCGTAATAGCCCTTGGTCACCAGCGAATTCGTATCCGCAATGACCAGGCCTCGATTGGCACTACTGTCGATTAATTTTGAGGTTTGATCGTATTGTCCAAGTAGGAGATAATAATAGTCCTTGGGGGTCAGCTCATCATCCCGTACATTGTTTCTGATCTGGTACTCCCGGGCATATTCTAAGCTCACTGGCGCATCATAGAAGCGGGCCAAATCTTTTGCCAAGGTCGTCTTCCCGTTACTAGCACTCCCCATAATGAGGACCTTTTTGGTAAACTGACGACGGAAGGGTTGCGCAATGTATTTCCAATACTTGCTGGGATTTTCCCGGATGAGGGTCCCTGAGATCCCAAACTGACGCTCCTGTAGGTGCGCTTGAAAGCCTCTCGCTTCAAGTTCCTCTTGGTAAGCTTTCTCTCCAACATAGAAGATGAGTTCTTCTCTCTCTGCATCATATTGAATGGTTTCTAAGGCTGTTTTCAACCAAGGCTCCCATCCTAAGGGATAGCGAGGAAGTTCTGTCTCGTCTAATTTATAAATTTGGGTGAGTTCATCATTTGAAAAACCTTCTCGAATATAGCGAAAACGTTTTTGCAAAGGAAGGCCAACTTCTTCTCCTCGGTCACCTTTGTAACCAGGGACAATCACACAAACGCGGTCACATTGGCGTTTTGCCCGTTGAATTAAATCAATATGCCCTTGATGAAGGGGGGCAAACGTTCCAAATACCACTGCCACTTTTTCTTTCATCTAACTGGCTCCTTTATCATAATGTCAAAACATGTTTTGCTTATGATTTTATTATAAACTATAATTTCAATCTGTCAATACCTTTTTATAAAAAAATATATTTTTATAAAACAAAAATTAAAAAGATTCAACTCTGTATGTTATTATACAGAGTTGAATCTCTGATTTCAATCATTTTTTAAATTTTCTCAGTGGCGAGCCATTATTCCCGAACCAAGGCATGCGCATGGCCATTTTCTGTCACTTGAACGCTTGCCACTTGACCATTTTGACCGACAACTATATCCAGGCTAGCTGCAGATCCATCTTGGGTGGAAATCAAGCCAGCATGGTAATGGCCTTGATCCAAGTTGTATTCATAGCTTCCAATTGTATAGCCCACTGCATCGCCACCAGGAGTTTGAATGGTTACTTGTCCACCTTGACCGATCGTTACGCCTGTATCGCGACCGTCGGTCCAACTACCTGCTGCTCCTGAATAATCCCCTGAGGCATAGCTCAAGACACCTTTATAGCGTGGGTTCTCTGTCTTAGAGGCTTGTTCTTTGGCAGTCGTGCGACCTTCTTCCAAGCCAGGACGTTTTTGTTTTTCTGGTGCTGAGTTCACTGCTGGTTTTGTTTCTTTGGAAGGAGTTGGGGCCAGGCCTTGACTGGCTTCTGGAACTCTTGGTGTCACTGGAGTTGATGGATTTTCTTGGCTCGCTTGTGTTTCGCTCGAAGCGATTGCAGGAGATTTTGCAACTTCTGTGCTTTGTGTGGTTTTGCTTGCGGTCTTTTTCTCTTCTTTTTTACTAGTAGAGCTTTGTTTCACTTGCGCAATTTTACTAGTTGAAGATGGACTGGTTTCCTTTTTCTTTTCTGATCCACATCCGCTTAAGAGAAGAGCAGCTGTTAGAGCAAGGGTAGATAGACTAAAGAAGGTTCCTTTCATTTTCATGGCAATACCTCTCTTTTGTAACATTTGTTACATTTTGTAATATAATTGTAACATTTATCTATAGGGAAGTCAAGAGGATTTGCAAGTCTTATAAAAAATAGAAACTAGTTTCAAAAAAGAGTGAACAAATGGAGCCCTACTCCAACCATTCACTCTTTTTCTTATTGATAAACTTCTTGATAAAATTCGATGGTATCTCCATCTTGGACAGTCGTTTCTGCTGCCCCTTTTGGTGCCATCTCTCCATTAATCTTGTACATCCAATAAAGTCCCTTGCTTTCGTCCTGGGCTACGCCATCGATCGAGGTGATGAGGCCACTCTTTTCCTCAATCTTGTAGTTAGCTTTCAGGACTTCCATCAGGTTGGCTTTTTCAGCAACCTTCAAGGTCTTGCTATGAGCTTCTTTCCCTTCAGGGGCGATACTGACCGTAATGGTAATTTGTTTTTCTTTCGCTACTTGTGAGCTTGAAGCTGAGCTTTCCGTAGTCGATGGTGTGCTTTGTCCGCAACTGACCAATACAAGAGCTGCTAGGACAGCAAAGAAACTATAAAGTGTTTTTTTCATGATACAATCTCCTAAATACTACATAAAGTAGAGGGTAAAAACAGGCGGTGGAAAGGGCGTGAGCTAGGTTAAAGCTAAAGCCATTCACCAGTGCATAGGTCCACCAAGGCATGTGGTAGAGGACAGCATAAAGACTGTCAATCACTATCCCGTAGAGAAAGGATAAGATGCCGACTACCAGAGTTTGGACTTGCAAAGACAAGTGGCGGTAAAGCCCCCGCCAAATAGTCAAGAGGAGGCCAAAGGCCAGTATCTGAGCGAGCACCACTGGGCTCATCCCCAAGAGAAAAGCCGAGGTAAACATGGTGACCGCCATCACCAAACAGGCAAATTGCCAGTCTTCAAATAGCACCAGTAAAAAGAAAATGGCACTAATGGGTTGGACATTGGGCAAGAAGGCAAAGGCTTGTCTCAGCACCACACAGAGGGCTGCTAAGAGGGTGATTCGGGTCAAGCGTTTGAGAGGCACTGCATATCCTCCTAGTCAATCGTAAAGTTAAGCTGACCAGACTTGACACCTACCTTGAGGGTTTGCCCTTCAGCCACTTCTCCTCTCAAGAGGATCTCTGCCAAGTAGTCTTCCACCTGGGTCTGGATGGTCCGGCGCAGAGGACGTGCTCCCATCTCTGGATCATATCCGTGAGTCGCCAGCCATTTAAGGGCAGACGCTTGGAATTTCAGAGCAATGCCCTTCTCTGCTAGAGATTGAACTAGCGGTTTCACCATAATCTTGACAATCTCATGCATTTGGTCACTGGTCAAACTATGGAAGACAACCTTCTCATCAATCCGGTTGATAAACTCTGGTCGATAAGTCTTCTTCAACTCTTCAAAGATGCGTTTCTCCATATTGGCTTGGTCAAAGCGAATATCCTTAGCGCCAAAGCCAACTGTCTTATCATCTCGTAAAGCGGTAGCTCCCAAGTTTGAGGTCATGATAATAATGGTATTGGAGAAATCTACCTTGCGTCCCTTGCTGTCGGTCAAGACACCGTCATCCAAGACTTGCAAGAGAACGTTAAAGATATCTGGATGGGCTTTTTCCACCTCATCAAACAAGAGGACTGAATAAGGTTTGTTGCGGACTTTTTCCGTCAACTCGCCCCCTTCTTCATAACCGACATAGCCTGGAGGGGCACCGTTGAGACGACTGGCCGCAAATTTCTCCATGTATTCACTCATATCAAAGCGGATCAAAGCGGACTCGTCATCAAAGAGGACTTCTGCAAGGGCCTTGGCGAGCTCGGTTTTCCCGACCCCAGTCGGACCGAGGAAGAGGAAGGAACCAATCGGCCGCTTGTGAGACCGAATTCCCGACTGATTACGACGGATCGCTCGGCTGATACTTGAGACAGCCTGATCCTGACCGATCACGCGCTTATGAAGTTCTGCTTCCAATTCAAGGTATTTCTTAGCCGCTGTTTGGGTTAGTTTCTCCACAGGAATGCCTGACAATTGACTGAGCGTCTTCAGGATATCCTCTTCCTTGACTTCTAGCTGGTAGCCTTTTGGACTGGCATCTTCTTTTAGCAACTGAGCAACTTTTTTCCACTGCCCCTTGAGCAAGGCTTGATCAGCAGCTGTCAAGTCGGACTGAAGACCGGCTTGAGGCCCCTCATTTTGCACGGTCGCTGCTGCTTCATCCAAGAGGTCAATGGCGGAGTCAGGCAAGAGGCGACTGGTCAAATAACGATTGGCATAGACAACAGCTGTCTCAATAGCCGCATCCGTAATATGGACGCGGTGGTGACGTTCATAGGTCTTCTTGAGCCCTTGCAAAATCGCGATGCTATCTGCGACAGAGGGTTGCTCAATCAAGACCTTAGCAAAGCGGCGTGACAGAGCAGCGTCTTTTTCAATGTGTTTTTGGTATTCTTCTTGTGTGGTCGCTCCTACGGTCCGCAAGGTGCCGCGAGCCAAGGCAGGCTTCAAGATATTGGCCGCATCCAAGGTAGAGTCAATCCCAGAGCCAGATCCCATAATGGTATGGAGCTCATCAATAAAGAGGATGACATGGCCATCTTCTTCGATATCATTGATGATGTTGTTCATCCGCTCTTCAAAATCTCCACGGAACCGCGTCCCTGCGACAACATTCATCAAGTCCAACTCTAAGACCCGCATCTTAGCCAGCTCCGTCGGGACATCTCCGCTGGCAATCCGTTGAGCCAAGCCCAAAGCCAGAGCGGTCTTTCCGACACCGGCATCACCGACCAGGACCGGGTTGTTTTTCGTTTTGCGGCTCAAAATCTGAATCATCCGCGAGATTTCTTGCCCCCGACCAATCACCGGTTCCAAACTGCCATTGCGAGCCATTTCTGTCAGATCTCGGGTGTAGTCTTCCAAACCACCGCTGGTAGAGGCTGGCATGCCCATCATATTTCCCATGGTTTGACGATTGGGTTGCTGGGCCCGATAGAGCGAACGAATGGCCTTGACAGCTTCCTTGTCCCAACCTGCTCGTTGTTCCAAGCTCTTACGAAGCTCGACGATTTTAATGCCCTCTTCCTGATCATCATAGCGGAAGCCGACATACTCCAATACTTGAGAAGCCAAGGTCCCCCGCTCTAATAGAAGCGCCAAGAGGACATGCTCTGTTCCAAGACTTTTAGCATGGACTGCCTGGGCAATCTCTTGGGAACGTTTCATGATTTCTTCGACACGGAAAGAAAAAGGAAATACCTCATAGCGACCATCCCTCTGGTAGACTTGACCCGTAATGTGCTCCGCCGCATCTTGAAAATCATCAATCTGCATAGGATAGTCACTTAAGACGGAACCAGCTACACTATAAGGGTTATTGGCTAGGGCTACTAGGATATGCCAGGTATCTAGCGTTTGAGACTCAAAATGACCCGCCAAGATTTGAGCGGCTTCAATCGTTTCTAATAGGGCTTTTGAATAGTTCATAAGGAGATTACATTCCCTTTCTATCGACTTGTTGGATAATTTTTCGTAGGATATTGGCTCGTAAGCGATGGGCTTCACTTCCCAGAACCTCGTCTGTCGTCGTCACTGACAAAAGCTCTGCCTCTCTCTTTGTAAGGAGTTTTTCTTCAAATAGCATCTGGAGGATATCACCAAAAACAGTCTGACTGATTTGTTCTCCGATGCTTGCGCCAAGCTCTTTTAGCATCTGGTGTTGGTCTGAAAATTGGACCTTGCCAATCCGGATATAACCGCCACCTCCACGCTTGCTCTCTACGATATAGCCTCGACTTTCGGTGAAGCGGGTCTTGATCACATAATTGATTTGACTAGGAACAACTTGGAAAACATCCGCTAATTCGCTTCTCTTGAGCTCTGCGATGCCTGCTTGAGCCAGTAGCGACTTGATATAGGCCTCAATGCTATCTGATGTATTTTTACTTGCCATGATGCTCCTTTCTAACCTTTTCATTCTAGATAAGCTCTCTGCTTTTCAGAGGATCAAAAATGGTCTCATCATCCATGATGTCATTATTGACCTTATCTGACTATTATACAATTTTTACGCCTGTAAATAAAGCAAAGACTACGTCGAGATGGAATCGGAGGGCCCTTGTTGGTAGCCAGAAGGAGGCCAAAAAGAGGCTAGCTATTGCTAACCTCTTGTAGAAGGGACTTTAGGATTTCCGACGAGCGTATTTCACTCTTCCGCCTAGGAAGCCTAAGCCGAGTAGTCCGATCCAAGCTAAGAAACTTGCCTTCTCTGATCCTGTCTGTGGCAGTTTTTCTTGGGACTGCACAGGGTCCGGAGTTACTGCCTCTACCGCAGGAGAAAGAGGAGTCTCTTTCGAAGCTGTCGGTTTCAAAATTGGAGCAATTCCACTTTCTTTTTTGTCTTCTGGAGGAAGGAGCGGTTTCGTTTCTTGTGAGTCTTCACTTGGTTTTGTTGGTAGAGGCACATCCGGAATCATAGGAGCTTCTTCTGCTTCCTTCGTTCCGACTTCTGTGATCTGGTCCTGGGCCTCCACTTCGACAAAGGCATCGACTTCTGTCCGAATTTCTTTGCCTTCTTCTTGTCGAACCTCGATCAATTTCAAGCGGCGTCCGACCTTTCCTGCTTGAAGGATCCGGCTTTCGCCCTTGGCCAAGTCCTTGTTCTCACGTGTTTGACTCTCAAATGGAATCTCCTCCGCTTCGATGAGAAGTTCTGGCTTTTCAAGAATCAAATCCCGAATACCTTCTTCTGGCCGTGTCTGCGTCAGGGGTTCATAATTGCGAGCATCTTCTAAGATGGTTTCAAGGGCTTCGACTTGATTAGCTGCAGCAACCAAATCTGGCCGCTCTTGATCCAGCAACTGAGTCAAGGCCGTCAATTGTCCTTGAACCGTTGGTTTGAGGTCTGCTTTCAAACGATCGAGAGAAGTAGCCTTGATCTTTTCTACTCCTTCTCTGATGATCTGTTGCAGCTCTTCTTGACTGAACAACTGGCTATCTTTCCCTGATAGGATAAATCGGTCTACCTGGATGGCTCTGGACGACTGAGGATCATTGAGGGCTGGATCTAGGTGCAAGCGTAATTGGTGATAACCTTTTGCTAGACCTTGCAGATTGACCAAACTCTGGTCGACCTTGCGTTGATCTCCATAGCCACTGAAATAATGATCGCCTTCGATTTCATAATCATGGCCACGACCTTCTTCGAAGGCTATTTCTTTTCCGTCCAGGGTGACGCTGTAGAGACCATGACTTGGGTCGACCACTCCTCGAACCTCCACACCGGTGCCCTTAAAGGTAATGGTCACGTCAATGTGTTTCTTGCCTTCCTCATCGGTCACTTGGTTAAAACTGGACCAAGATTCTGTGCCATTTGAGAAGTTTGGATTGTCTGTCTCGTGGTGCCAGCCTTGGCTGTAGTGCAGTTTCGGATCTTGGTCATCTACTTCTTTGCGATTTTCTGGAAGCAGGTCCTCGTTCATCACTTGGACTGTCAGTTCTGGAATAAAGCCGACCAGACTTCCTTGATCCGGATGCAACAATTTGACCTTAAAGTCATAGACATCGGTCGCTTTTCCTGCAAAATCAAGAGTTGGAACTTGGACTGTTTTTTCTGTCTCTCCATCTGCGAACCCAAGGGTGACGTTGGTATCTTTGTAGACCTTACCATGAACCCCTGTTCCTGGTTCTGTGATCAATTTGAGACTGACACTTCCTTTAGAGCCACCTTTTCTCTTGACGACGACTTGCGCTGGGTCGCCTTTCTTAACAGCTAGGGTTGGCTGAGCAAACTCAAAGAGACCCTTTTCTTGGTTGTTAAGAGCATAAATCCCTTCCGTTGCGATCGCATCTCCCTTGCTATTGACCAAGGTCAAGGTGTGGGATCCTGCTGCCAAGTCCGGTGTTTCATAGACCTTTTGACTACGTTTGCGGCTTGGGCTTTGGGTATTGACCGTCGCTAGCTTTTGCCCATCGACATAGACATCCATTTCCCCATGACCAGGGTCGACAGTTGCGACGACATAGGCCTTGGTGCCTTCAAACTGATAGGTCACCGAAGCCCCTTTTTCCTTGGTCCACATAGAAGTACCTCGGACGCCTTCTCCCTCTTCATTCCATTGGCTATTAGCTCGGTCAGCAGTCCGATCAGAATGATAAGTCAAACCAAGCGGGTAACCATCGGTTTCTTCGATGCTAGCTGGGGTCTTATAGACAGAGACACCGTTCAAGATTGGAGTGGCTTGGGCATCGGTGATGGATACCCGGATATAGCGACTATCAACTGGTTGCCCTTTGATCAAACGGCGGTATCCTACGGTTGAACCAGCTCCAAAAGGAACCCATTGGCCATTCACTGCCACATCGATGGTGAAGCCAGAAATCCGTTGGCCTTTCTCGATCGTTTCCTTGAGCTCGACTACATCAAAGTGTTGCTCTTTTCCAAGATCGAGGACAAAAGAGCCGGTCTTGGCATCATCTGCAGGTGCCCAACTGGTCTTTTCATCGCCATCTGTCAAATGGCTGGCTGAATAATGAGCATTACGTCGTGTCGAGTCAGCTTCAACCAAAGCTCCTGCTGCATAGTCCATACTGTAGAGTTGGTCCAAAGTCTGGCGGAATTCTTTCAAACGGGCTACATCGGCATCCGCAAATTTCCCATCTTGATTCGGTGGAATATTAAGCAAAAGCGGGGTTCCACGGCCGACTGATTTGAAGTAAATGTCCATCAATTCACGCAAGGACTTTGGCTCTTGATTGTCATGATAAAACCAGCCGGAGCGAATAGAAACATCCGCTTCTCCCACTGAGTATTGCTTCCCTTCCGGATCCCCGTGATTGAGGTAACTATTAGATGGATTGTTGCGGATCTTATCTGGATTGACCTTATGCCAAACTGGATCTCCAGCAATTCCCTTTTCATTTCCGATCCAACGAACATTGGTAGGCTCAGCTGAGAAGATGGCAATATCCCCTTGGGCCTTACGAATGGCATCAAACCACTTGTCGAAGGTATAGGTGACTTTTTGAGCCCCATCGCCCCGCGCTCCATCCATCCAGACTTCTACGAACTTGCCCTTGTTTCCATATTTTGGATCTTCAAGGATTTCTTTGAGCTGGTTGAGATAGTATTCGTTGTATTGGTCCTCTGTATCCACATGGTAGAGTGGGCTGTGAGCATCCCAAGGCGAGAGGTAGACCCCCATATCCATGTCATACTTGCTGGCAGAAGCAGAAACCTCGGCTAGGATATCGCCTTTCCCTTCCTTCCAACCGCTTTTAGCAATGGTATGGTCGGTGTATTTGGATGGGTACAAGAGGAAGCCATCGTGGTGCTTGACGACCATGATCGTCCGTTTAAAGCCAGCATCCTTCAGGGTTTTGATCCACTGATCGGTATCCAGATGCTCTGGATAGAAATAATAAGGGTCTTCTTGCCCATCTCCCCACTCACGATCGTAGTAAGTATTCATACCAAAGTGGATGAAAGCTGCTAGTTCTTCGCGGTGGTATTGCATCTGAGCCTTGCTTGGAAGCGGACCATAGTCTGCAATCTCAGGCTCCTCATCTAGAGAAGTGGCTGGTTGGCTTGCTTCTGTCCCTTGGCTAATTGTGAGATTTTCTTTCTCACTAGTAACTGGTGAAGGCTGTTCTGATTCTTCTTGGTGCTCGTTCACAGTTTTCTCCTCCTTTCCTTGATCTCCTGCATTGCTCGTTTCAACCCGTTCTTCACGCGGTTCACTATTCTCAGCTTGTTCCTCTGCGTAGCTGGTAGTCACTCCTAAAAAACAAGTCGCTACAACTACCGAGCAGACGCCTACTGAAAGTTTACGAATGCCAAATCTATTTCTCTTACCAAATAATCTTTTTCCCATATTCTATTCCTTTATGTCATCAGGTAAAGAGGGTGGAGACTTTCCCCATCCTCTTTCTGTTACCTGTGAACTTTTCACCGTATAGTTGCTGGCTTATCCAGCTTTTTACTTGGCCTTATCGGCTCTTTTTTTCTGATCATCCAGCACAGCACCGGCAAGACCTGCTGCTAAGAGACCTGCCACAAGGCTTGCGACGCTTTCTTCCGTTCCTGTATTTGGTAATCTACCTTCGGAAACTGGAGCAGCTGAAACTGCTGGTGTTTGAGCTGTTTTCTCGACTTCCTTCCCTGCTGCATCTGTCCCTTCCTGACGCACTGCTTTGACCTCAAGAGATGCTTGAGGAGTTGAGGTAGCTACTGGTCCTTCTGAGCCATGAGGATGTTCTGGGTTCGGAAGCGGTTGTGGCTCTGGCCGTGGTTGCGGCTCTGGCTGTGGTTGCGGTTGTGGCTCTGGTTGTGGCTGAGGTTCTGGCTGTGGCTCTGGTTGTGGAGTGTCTGGAAGCACTTCTTTCGTGCCCACCTCTGTGATTTCTGCCACTGGATCTAGCTCTACAAAGGCATCCAGTTCCTTCCGGCTTTCCACACCATTTTCTTGAGAAACTTCCACCAAGCGCAATTTGCGGCCTTTTTGACCTTCTTGAACCACACGTTTCTCACCTTTTGGAAGATCCGCATTTGGACGTTCTAAGCGTTCAAAGTCCATCTCTTCTGGCTCAATCACCAACTCTGGTTTGGTATGAACCAGATTCTTAACCCCTTCTTCAGGAATGGCTGAGCCTGTAGGTGCTTTTGCGGATAGAGAAAGTTGATATACTTTTTCGAGCTTGCCATCTTCTGAGACAACCTTGACAAGAACCGGAGCATTGGCACTTTTAGCATCGATGACCGTAACGGCTGTTCCATTCTTGCCTTGTGCTGAAACGATTGGACGTTCTCCCTCATACTCTAGATGATAATCTGTCACATCTGGTTTAAAACCTTCTAGGTCTTTGCCATTCACTTGGATCGTAACGTCAGTTGTTGCCTGGGCCTCTTCTGTTGGAGCATAGGCGCTCAATTCAATGATTCCGATTCCTTTAAGACTTTCATCACGGACCATTCTTAAACGGATGGCTTTGGTTCTGGTTTCGTTGAAGCTGAGGTTAGAGATATAACCAGGTTCAAAGGCATAATCCAAGCTATACGGGATTTCTTCCCAGTTAGAGGCTTGGTTAAATGGATGATCTGGAAGATTCTTCAGATTGCCATAATCATCCGGAACATCAAAGTCTGGACCAATGTAGCGTTCTAGAACCGTTTTCGTTGGCAGACCTGTTTCCTGATCTGCAAAGAAATCAACCGCTACTTTATTGACCAAGCGCTCTGTTACTTGACCATTTTTCTTGAAGATGAGACCAGCAAACACTTCAGTTTGATCAGGCTCTCTCTTCCAGTTGGTCCAGCGATAGTACTCGTTGTAGCCACCATCGTTGATGTAATCGATATAATCGATTTGATTTGGATCGAGATCATTGGTTTCACTAGCAAATGCCCTTGTATCTTCTGCATTGTAGTCACGGTTCACAGAGAGGTTTTCTCCTGTCTTTTCTGACACCCGGACGGTCAGCTGAGCTGTCAGATCATAGCCAATGACTTTTCCTTCTAACGTGAAGCTACCTTCATGAGAAAGTGCATCAGCTGGGATAGCCTGCCAGTCCACCGTCAGTTCCTTGCGTTCGTAACCTGTGTCCCCTTTGAAGTAGACACCTACTGTAGATGGTAGAACCAGATCTTGACCGACTTTCACAAAACGTCTGCCTGCTTCTACTGCTACTGGAGCAGCTTGTTTCAGTTTTTCTGCATCACTTGTGAGATGGAGGCGGTATTCTTGTAAGATAGTACCATCTTCTGCTTTATGGATGACACGGATTGGCTCACCTTCATGGACGCTTGGCACAACCGTTGCAAGACCGTGATGGCTAGCTGTTGCTTCCACTTGTGGATAAGCCCGATCACGCGCATCGATGTAGTAATCGGTCACACTTGGGTTAACTCCTGGCAAAACCTCACCGTTGACACGAATGGTCACCTGGCTCTTTTCTTCTGCCGCAACCTTATTGGCAAATACCTGAATCTCTGAAATAGAGCTTCCACGTTTGCCTTCTGGTGTCTTCATGCGGATCCGAACGGCATAGGTGTCGACTTTATCAAAACTAAAATGATTCATCTTGCCAGCTGTCACTGCTTCGTCAACGCTTAGGTTGCTGACTTCTTTCCAGTTAGCTGGGTTGTTAAATGGATGGTCTGTTTCGTCTTTGACGCGATTTGGATTGCTTGGTACTGCTGGGATTTGCTCACCCACATAGTATTCAATCACATATTCACTTGGAGCCCCAACACCGTGGTCTTCGTGGAAACCAACATGGAGGTTATCCACTGCACGCTTGGTCAAGATACCAGAGTCCCCAAACAAGATACCGACAGAATCTTCCGCATTGTCACGGCCCCAGTTGGTCCAACGGTTAGCTGGAGCATCGGTAAAGGAGATGACCTTATCATTGACCTTAGCAACTGGATCTGCATCATTAGAGTCACTTGCAAAGGCAAGTGGCAAGACTGAGCCTGTCCATTGTTCTGCTACGTTGGCTCCCTTGACTGTGTTTGCGGAAACACGGATATGAAGACGGGTTGGAAGGTTGGTTCCTTCTACACGACCGGAGATAACAACTTCTCCTTCTTGGGCCAAGAGTTGCGGATCGACCGCATCCCAGGCCACCTTGGCAGCATAGGTCTTGCCATTGGAGTGATAAGTCCGCACGCTTTCTGGAAGGGCTGGTTTTTCACCAACTGGCGTTGTCGTGCTGACTTCTTCTACAGCGATAATGCCTTCAACGGTGACTTGAGCTTGGGCTTCTTTTTCCACACCCTCTACATGACCTGTGACTGTAAAGCTATGGTAATCCTTGACTTGGTCTGCTGTCACGGCATCCCAGGTCACGCGTTTTTCTTTAGGGAATCCCTTGTCATACTCGACCAAGACGGTCTCTGGAAGAGCTGGCAAAACGTTTCGATCCGTACTAATCCGTACAGGACGCACCTTGACAACCGTCTTTTCTTCTGGATTTGGCGTGATGGTAAAGCTGACTTCTCCCGTTTGTCCTTGGAAGTTAGCTTCTAAATGAACCAATCCTGCTTCCCGCAATTCTAAACCTTTATTGGTTGCGACGGCTTTTCCTTGGCTACCAGCTCTTGTCTTCACATCAATTTGATCTGCTTTGAGACTTGCCTGGCTACCATCTTGGTAATGGGCAATGACTTCAAGTGGTACCGTTTGGTCTTCCTTGAGTTCCTGTCCTTCTGGCAGACGCAATTCTAGGCGCTGGATCTGTGGACTTTCTTCTTGGAATTGGACCACATAGGTCTGTACAGCTCCCGTATCCTTAGCAGTCACATATATTTGAGCCTTCAAACCATTTTCACGATTAGCTTGTAAGACCGTCACTTGGGCATTTTCTGCACTTGCTGTGACTTGACCTGGCTCTTGACCATAAGCGAGGGAACGGAAAATAGTATGGTTGCCACTACCAAATTTTGGAAGAGCTACTCCATCTAGCTGAACCGTTGGTTTCTTAGCCTTTGCTACATCTCCTCCTGCAACCACTAGTGTCGCTTGGACCGTTTCCCCATTGCCTAGGAGTCCTGTCGCTTTCAAGCGTGCTCCTGGTGTGGACAACTGATCTTCTTGACCAGCTTCCAAGGTCCATTGATCAACTTCATAGCTAACTGTCCGGCCATCTGTGAAGACCAATTGCACAGTCTTATCCACTGTCGCTAGATCTGCTCCCTGTGGGATTTGTTTGATAACTGGAAGGACTTGTTCCACGCCGATCACATCGACCAGAGCTTCGACCGTGCGTCCTTGAACATGACCTGTCACACGGACTTGGCCAGCACGGCTATAGTCTGCCGCATCCCATTCAACGGCTTCTTCTTGGGCCTTGCCATCGCTATAAACAACAGATACGTGACTTGGAAGTTCAGGATTTTGTCCCAAGTACACTTGAGTCCGAACCGGTTCGACTCCCAAGACAGAGCGTTCTGCTTGGTCCTTCTTACCTGTAAAGAGGCTGACTTGGTCTGATTGCAAGCGGTCTGAGTCTGCGTACAGGGTGAAGGCACCTGCTTGCTCAGTCGATTTGACAATGACAACCCCTTTGCCGTTAAAGGCCCGACGTTGCCATGAGCCATCTTCCTGCGCTTTGTAGCGTTCACGGCTGGCTTGTTCCCCATTATCGACACCGACAATTTGGCCTTGACCATGCAAATGGAAATGCACCAAATTATTGGCAGTTGGTACGACACGACCTGCTTCATCGACGATTTCATAGGTAATATAGGTCAAATCCTTACCGTCCGCTGCAATCGCGTGTTCTTCTTTCAACAAACGAACACGCGCAGCCTTGCCGGCTGTTTCGACTTGATCTTTCGCGATCACTTCTCCTGCTTCGTTGCGCGCAATAGCTTCCACTTTACCTGGTACATAAGGGACCAACCACTCTAGATAGAGTTCATCCGGATTTGCCCCTTCTTGATAGGTCCGGCCATCAGCTGTAGTCTTCTTGGTAAAGGTCTTGACTCCTTGTGATTCCCCGTTGACAATCAATTCCACACTGTGGGCATTAGAGAAGGACCGAACAGGGATCCGACCTTCTTCATCCATGACACGATTGGCCAATTCTGGATTTTCCCAGTTCCAATGCGGTAAGAGATGGACCATTGGATGTTTCTCAGCTGACAGCCATTGACTTTGGTACAGGTAAAAATCATTCTTCGGAAGGCCGGCAGTATCGACAATACCGAAATAAGAACTTTTCACAGGTGTGTCATTTTGGTTGTGCCATGGTGTTGGCTCACCGATATAGTCGGTACCTGTCCAGATAAATTGCCCTGCATAGCCGGCATGATCGCGGTCAAAGGTCCAAGAGGCTGTCGCTGTCCGACCCCAACCAACCCGGTCATTGCCGTAGTCTGATTGTTCATAGTGGCGGTCTTCTTGGTTGCTTCCGACCCATTCTCTTTCAGGATGATAGTAAGAGCCCCGTGTCCGCGTTGCAGAAGAGGTTTCAGAACCATAAATGAGCCAGTTTGGGTGTTTAGCGCGTAGGCTTTCATAGTTGGCCTCTGAATAGTTAAATCCAACTGCATCGAGCTCTGCCGCTACCTTTTCATGCCCTCCTGATCCATCACCAAAGCGGAATTTATCAGCTCCCATGGTGACATAGCGGGTTGCATCCACTTCCTTGATGGTCTTGACCAGACGACGAACGGTTGCGACAGACTTATCAGATCCATCTGCTTCACCGACTTCGTTACCGATTGACCACATTACAATGGAAGGATTGTTCTTGCCTCGCTCTACCATGGTCCGAAGGTCATAGTCAGACCACTTATCCCCTTTACGAGCTTCTGGATGTGTTGCATCCTTTTCAAAGAATCGACCGTAATCGTATTGCTTTTTGCCACCATACCAGGTATCAAAGGCTTCTTCTTGGACCATCAAGCCCAACTCGGCCGCAATTTGCAGGGTTTGTTCACTCGCTGGGTTGTGGGTCGTCCGGATGGCATTGACCCCCATGTCCTTCATCTGTTTGAGACGGCGGTATTCAGCCTTGTAATTTTCCTCAGCTCCGAGGGCCCCATGGTCATGGTGAAGGGAAACACCGTGGAATTTCGTAGCCGCTCCGTTAAGGAAGAAGCCACCTTCCGGTGTCCAGTTGAGGTAGCGATAACCAAAGCGTTCCTTTTGCACATCGACCAATTGCGAATCCCGATAGACCCGTGTATACAGAGTATAAAGGGCTGGGTTATTGGTTTTGACATCCCAGAGGGTCGGTTTTTCAACATGAAGGGTATGAGACAGGTTGATCTCTTGACCAGCCAAAACGGATTGCACTTCACTGCGCACCTTTTCACTGACCACTTGACCATTTTGATCGACGATTTCGTATTCCGCATAAATACTGTGGGCTTGATCATCTTGGTTGACAATACGACTCTTCACAAGAGTATCGACTGCCCCATTCTGTTGTTCTTCTAATTTTGGACTCGTGATGGTGGTCCCATACTTAGCCACATGGACCTTATCCGTCACACTGAGTTTGACATCACGATAAATCCCACTTCCAGAATACCAACGACTACTTGGCTGTTGGTTGACCACATGAACCGCGATGGTGTTTTCACTTCCATCCGCATTTAAATAAGGGGTAATATCATAAGAAAAGGCATTGTAGCCATTTGGATAATGACCCACAAATTGTCCGTTTACATAGACTTTGGAATCCATGTAAACTCCACCAAATTCCAGGCGTACCTTCTTGTCCAGGTCCTTGTCATCCAAACGGAAGGTCTTGCGATACCAAGCATCCCCACCGTTTAATTGTCCCCCTTCATTTTGAGCCGGAGAATTGTGATCGAAATCAAAGAAGATTGACCAGTCATGAGGAAGATCTAATTTTTTCCAATCCTTGACATCCACTTGACGCCCTTCTGCACCAGGAGCTGCATTCAACTTGAAATACCAGTCCTTGTTAAAGTCTCGTTCGCGATCTTGCACCATATCCTCCGCTACCTGTTTTTGATCCTTCGTAGCCTCTTCAGTAGCCCCAGCAGAACGTTCACTTGTTTGAGGTTCCACCTGTGGCTTTTCGATTTCGCTCTCATTTTTTTCAGGAGTAATCACAGCAGGCGCCTCTAAGGTTGTTGAAGCCTTATCACTTGTCCCAACTTCTCCATTCGTCACCTCTGACGCTTCCCTTGTGGCTGTCATCTCCTCTTCTGTTACAGCTCTTCCTTCTTCTTCAGCTAAGACAGATGGAGCTCCAAAAAAAGATACACCGATTAATACAGAACAAGCTCCAACCGCGAGCTTGCGAATACTAAATACACTGCGCTTTTCAAAAAAAGACTTTCCCATATTTAACCTCCTCTTGGGATTTTTAAAAATGTAAGCGCTTTCTAAAATGCGTTTGCAAAAAAAAGAAACTCTACATTTTAACTATACCAAAAGTTGAGGCTTAAACAAGAGAGCTGGCTAAGAATATATAGTTTGTACTGAAAGAACTATACTTTGTCGAACTGATTTTTATTAGCAAAAATAGCCTTGTCTAGAGAATTAATCTATAATAACATTTCTTTCATATACGAGAACTTGAGAAAGAAATCGTGAGGATGATCCCAATTTAATATAAAGGATTCGAGCTCCCTCTCTTCACATGCCTTCAAAAGGAATTCTCCTGTTTGAAATAGTTGTCATTCCAGCGGAGATAAGGTAGAATGAAAAGGATGAATTGAAAGGATGACACATGAACTACATTATTACTTTTTTGATCTCCATGATTCCTCTGGTAGAACTTCGTGGAGCTGTTCCCTACGCCATCTCTAGCGGAATTCCTCTTTGGCAAGCCCTCCTGATTGGGGTCGTTGGCAACATGCTTCCTGTCCCTATTATTTTCTTTTTCGCTCGCCATATTCTGGAGTGGGGGAAAGAAAAGCCTGTTATCGGGAATTTCTTTACTTGGTGTCTCAACAAGGGCCATCGTGGAGGACAAAAACTAGAAGAAGCTGCAGGGGATAAGGGAATCTTTTGGGCCCTACTCCTATTCGTCGGTATTCCCTTACCAGGAACTGGAGCCTGGACTGGAACTCTCGCCGCCTCTATTCTAGACTGGGACTTCAAACGGAGCGTCCTTGCTGTTATGCTGGGAGTTGTCCTAGCAGGTCTCATCATGGGATTTCTCTCGCTCCTCTTTGGACTAGATACCTTTGCGCATTAATCACAAAAAGGACTGAAACAGCTGTTTCAGTCCTTTTAGAATGTAGACAAACTAGTTTTTACATAAAATAGCTAGATGACTTTATCTTGCAAAAAAAGAGGTTTCCATCGAAACCTCTTATTTTTTATTCTTAGTTGTTAAGAGCTGCTGCCATTGTAGCTGCAACTTCTGCTTCAAAGTCATTTGAAGCTTTTTCAATACCTTCACCAACTTCAAAGCGAACGAATTCAACAACTGAAGCATTTACTGATTCAAGGTAAGCTTCCACTGTCTTGCTGTCATCCATGATGTAAACTTGTGCAAGAAGAGTGTAGGCTTGGTCAACTTTCGTGTTGTCCAAGAAGAAGCGATCCATTTTACCTGGGATGATTTTATCCCAGATTTTTTCTGGTTTACCTTCAGCTGCCAATTCAGCTTTGATATCTTCTTCAGCTTGAGCAACCACTTCGTCAGTCAATTGAGCTTTAGAACCATACTTCAAGTGTGGAAGAGCTGGTTTACCAACCATTGCACGGCTTTCGTTGTCTTGGTCGATCACGTGGTTCAATTGTGCTAACTCATCTTTCACGAATTGCTCATCCAATTCTTTGTATGAAAGAACAGTTGGTTTCATTGCAGCGATGTGCATTGAGATTTGTTTAGCAAGCGCTTCGTCTCCACCTTCGATCACAGAGATAACACCGATACGTCCACCGTTGTGTTGGTAAGCACCGAAGTGTTGTGCGTCTGTTTTTTCAAGCAAAGCAAAACGACGGAATGAGATTTTTTCTCCGATTGTAGCAGTTGCAGATACGTATGCTGCCTCAAGAGTTTCACCTGAAGGCATTGTCAAAGCAAGAGCTTCTTCGTTGTTAGCTGGTTTACCTTCAGCGATGACTTTCGCTGTTGCGTTTACCAATTCAACGAATTGAGCGTTTTTCGCAACGAAGTCAGTTTCAGCATTTACTTCAACTACTGCTGCAACGTTACCGTTCACATAAACACCAGTCAAACCTTCAGCGGCAACACGGTCAGCTTTCTTAGCTGCCTTAGCCATACCTTTTTCGCGAAGCAATTCGATTGCTTTTTCGATGTCACCTTCAACCTCAACCAAGGCTTTCTTAGCGTCCATGACACCAGCACCAGATTTTTCACGCAACTCTTTAACAAGTTTAGCTGTAATTTCTGCCATTTTGATTCTCCTATATTTTTTTAAAAATAGGAGAGCCGGGCTAAGCCCCGCCCTCCTAGGTAATTACGATTGTGATAATTAAGCGTTGTCGCCTTCTACAACTTCAACGATTTCTTCGATTGAATCTGCTTGAGTTTCAGTTGCTGCCAATTCAGCTTCAACTGATGCAACTGCATCTTCACCTTGACGTCCTTCGATAACAGCGTCAGCCATTTTCGCAGTGATCAATTTAACAGCGCGGATAGCGTCATCGTTAGCTGGGATGATTACATCGATATCGTCTGGGTCAGTGTTTGTGTCGACCATCGCTACAACTGGGATACCCAATTTCTTAGCTTCTTTAACAGCGATTTGCTCTTTGTGTGGGTCCACAACGTACATTACGTCTGGGATACGAGGCATATCTTCGATACCACCCAAGAATTTTTCAAGACGAGCGCGTTGTTTGTTAAGAAGTGCAACTTCTTTCTTAGGAAGAACGTCGAAGATTCCTTCTTCTTCCATGCGTTTGATTTCTTTCAAACGAGCGATACGTTTTTGGATTGTTCCCCAGTTAGTAAGGGTACCACCCAACCAACGGTGGTTGATGTAGTATTGACCTGAACGAACAGCTTCTTCAGCAACAGCTTCAGCAGCTTGTTTCTTAGTACCAACAAACAATACAACTGCGTCGTTTGCAGCAGCTTCACGCATGAAGTCATATGCTTGATCAGCGTATTTTACAGTTTGTTGCAAGTCGATAACGTGGATTCCGTTACGCTCAGTGAAGATGTACTTAGCCATCTTAGGGTTCCAGCGACGAGTTTGGTGACCGAAGTGTACACCAGCCTCAAGAAGTTGTTTCATTGAAATTACTGCCATGAGTAAATTCTCCTTTTTGTTTTTTTCTCCTCTCCCAGACGTCAGCTTGCAACACGACCACAAGGGCAACGGTGCCACAATGGTTCCGGGATGAGTATTTATTGCTTTACGCAACTTTATCAGTATAGCAGATTTAGAAGCTTTTTGCAAGTCATTTGAGAGAAATTCCTAGACTTTCCTGCTTTTCTTCAGGGCTCTCCCTCCTTCTTTTCTTTTTTTCTGCTCGATTCTCATTCTTTCCCTTTTATAAGCCTTTTGTCCGAAAATTTTTCTTGACCTTATCTGATTTTTAAGATAAAATAGAATATGTTGTGGCGGTATAGCCAAGTGGTAAGGCACGGCTCTGCAAAAGCTTGATCGTCGGTTCAAATCCGTCTACCGCCTTCACAAACAAATATCAATGAGCCCAGCAATGGGCTTTTTTGATACCATCACTTGATTGGACTGCATCAGCGCTCCTTTGCGAGCAATGCTGTTCTCCAGTCATGAAAGGAAAAGATGATAATGAAAAAAGTTACCTTATATGCTCTTAGCATCCTCTCATTGGCCATGCTGGCTGCTTGCCAACCGGCTGCACCAGAGACTCACCAAAGAAAACCTCTTGTGAGCAGTTCAAAAAAAACTTCTAAAAGCTCTAAGAGTTCTAAAAGTTCATATTCTAAAAAGTCAACCAGCAAAAAGGATTTTTCATCAGGCTTCGACGATGATCATTCTCATAGTTCTTCAGACTCTAACACGCGCGAGGATCCTAACTATACAATGAGCTTGATGGACCAAGGAGAGTCACTGGAAGCTATCGGGGATATCCCTGAAATGCCAAAATGGGCTGCCTTCAAAGAGATTAAAGTGGAAATCCTTGTCGGGAATGAAGCCCTTGCCCCTACTACAAAAGATGAAGCGATCAGCAAGTTAGGCCCTACTGATTCCACTTCTGATACTAGTGGTTACTGGCATGGGGAGGGCAGTGGTATCATGATTAGTTTTAATGAAAAAGGCCAAGCTACTAACAAAATTGCCACCTTGCCTAACTCTAAAAAGGTTACGAATCTCAAGGATATTCAACCTGGAATGACAGCTAAAGAAGTCATTGAAAAACACGGCCGTCCAGAAACTGTTTTCGTCTTTGGCTACGCGACTATCTTTACTTGGAAAGGTGAAGACGGGAAAGACTACTCTGTCGGTTTTGACAAAGAAACAGTCTTCCAAGTCTCTGAACCTGCATAAAAATCTCTTTTCAGCAAACACAAATCCTCCAAGACCAGCGTCTTGGAGGATTTCTTTCTATCAAGGGGAAGGCCCCTTTTTTCCTCTATTACAATTCTGCGATTTGATTGAGGTTGACTTCTGCCACAGTGTCATTTCCAAACATTGTGATGATCATTTTCACCTTGTTGTTATCGATTTCTGTGATCTTACCAGTGTAGTCTGCAAAGGCCCCATCGATGATGCGTACAGTATCTCCCACCTTCACATCAATGTTGAAATCTTGAACTGTTTGTCCCATCGAAATCAAGATGTTGCGGATTTCGTCTTCCAAAAGTGGAGTTGGTTTTGAACGGTTCCCGTGAGATCCCACAAATCCAGTAACGTTTGGTGTATTCCGAACGACAAACCAAGCTTCATCGGTCATGACCATTTCTACCAAGACATAACCAGGGAAGCGATTTTCTTCGATTTCTTTTGTCTTCCCGTTCTTCTCGATTTGCACAGTTTGAGTTGGGATTTCCACACGCAAGATGTTTTCCAACATGTTATATGTTTGTGCGCGTTGAAGAAGGTTTTCCTTCACTTTGTTTTCATATCCTGAGTAGGTCTGTAGGACAAACCAGCCTTTGTCAAAACTATCCATTTTTGTTTCCTTTCTTATCTACCAGAAGGGGATCGTTTCATCACGATACTAAAAAAAGCCTTCTGGCTCTTGTTTTCCTAGCTCCATTATAACATAAAACCGGAGAAAGCAAAGAAGTTTCTCTTGTTTTTCTTCAGCAAGGCAAGAAAAAAAGCATCCACATGGGACGCAGATTTGTTTCTTTTTAGAACATATCGATTAGCTTCAAAATACCTTTAGCCACTACTTGGTCAAACAAATAAATCAAGACCACGAAGAAAGCTGTGTACTCAATCACAGAGATAAAGTTTTTCCATCTTTCTTTACGAGTAGGCCAAGTCGTGTTTTTCAGCAAGACAAAAATATCTTTAAAAAATTTCACAACAATCTCCTATCTGGTTTCTTTATGAATTGTATATTTGCTACAATGTTTACAAAACTTGTTAACTTCTAGACGTTTTGGTTTTGGCGTCGCACTCAACTTGATTGAGTAGTTGCGTGACCCACAAACCGTACACGCTAGACTTGCTTTTTTTAATGCCATAACGCCTCCATTCACACCATTATAGCAAGTTTTCCACTTTTTGACAAGTTCTTCTGCTCTCTGGGAGCGCATTTTGTTTGGCTTTTCTCCACGATTTGGTACAATATAGAGGATAAAGGAGAAATTATGAAAAGCGATCATCTGAAAGAAAGTAAAAATATTGAAGACCGTCGCGGACAAAGCGGCGGAAGCTACTCATCAGGCCGGTCTGGTGGGAATTTAGGGGGTGGTCTTTTACAGATCCTCCTCTCGCCTGGAAGCTTTAAGAGCAAACTCATCTTGATCCTGGTCCTCATCTTTTTGAGCGGGGGAGCTGGATTAAGCGGGCTCTTTGACCAAGGTCAAAGCACGCAGAACTATAACTCAGGACAAGTCACGCGCCAAAGCAATACCCAGGTAAGTGACGGAGATAGCAAATTCGTCAGTCAAGTCCTTGGAACTACTGAGGATTTCTGGGGGCAAACCTTCCAAAATGAAGGCCGAACCTATCACAAGCCAACCTTGGTTTTCTATACGGGTCAAACTCGAACTGGCTGTGGCGTAGGCCAAGCATCTGCCGGCCCTTTCTATTGTCCGACAGACCAAAAAATCTATTTAGACATCAGCTTCTACAAAGAGTTGACCACCAAATACAAGGCTAGCGGAGATTTTGCCATGGCTTATGTCATCGCTCACGAAGTCGGCCACCATATCCAAAACGAATTGGGGACTCTTCAGAGTTACCAAAAAGCCATCCGAGGGAAAAGCGAGACAGAAAAAAATGCCCTCAATGTCCGTTTGGAACTTCAAGCTGACTACTATGCGGGTATGTGGGCTCGCTACATTGAAGAGCAAGGCCTCATGGAGACGGGAGATATCGAAGAAGCGCTCAATGCTGCCCATGCCGTGGGAGATGATACCCTTCAAGAACAAGCCTATGGCTACTCCGTCCCTGATAGCTTCACCCACGGGACTTCTGAACAACGCATGCGCTGGTTCAAACGTGGTTACCAATACGGTGACTTTGAACACGGAGATACCTTCAGCGTCTCCGACGAAGACTTGTAATGAAACTAAAAACAAAAGCCTTTCAGATCATCATCTGAAGGCTTTTTTAGCATCCTATCTACAGTGATCTAAGCTTTATAATGGCTGGAGGTATTCAATAAATATGTTTTCTTTTTTATGGAGTTGTTCAACTCTATCTTGAAACTTTCCACCGTGAGAAAAGTGCTTGAAACATTACGTTTCAAGCACTCGGAATTATTGAGACCTTAGGCTCAATAATTAGTCATGGAACTTCTTCGAAGTTCGCTGACGTCCGTACTCACCTAAGGAAAGTTTCTAAGAAGACTGTGAATGGAAAGAACCTTACCATCTTTTAAGCATCTATTTTTAGAATCCAAACCAACCTTTGAAAGTATCCCAGGCATTTTGTGCTTTTCCAGGAATATCTGCTTCATCGATGGCTTTCTTGGCATCGTCTACGATACCTGCAGCGCGTTCTTTGACTGTATCAAAGAAGCCCTTGTCCTCTTCTGGAGTCTCTGTTTCTGTTTCTTGACCGACAGGGGCAATGCCATTTTCCTGGTAAGAATTTTCCTCATTATCAAAGCCAGTTCCTTCTGTATAAGGCAGGACGCTATTGGCTACATTTCGGAAGATCACTGAGGCTGTCTCTGCACTAGTCCCTGTCAAATAGTGGGTTTCATCCGTCTTAGGGAAACCTAGCCACTGACTAATGACCACATCTGGCGTGTAGCCGATGACCCACTGGTCTCCGGAAAGATCGGGGTTGAAGTCCGTTTCAGTCGTTCCTGTTTTACCAGCCATGGTATAACCATACGGTGCTGCGTTGACACCCGTTCCGTTGGTAAAGGTTCCCAACATCATATTGGTCATCTTCTTATTGGCTGAGCTGCTGAGCACTCGTTTCGATTTCTGGCTGTGACTTTTCACCACCTGACCACTAGCATTTTCAATCTTCGTAATAAGATGGGCATCGTTCATCACTCCATCGTTGGCAAAGGTTCCATAGGCCTGAGCCATTTGAAGAGGGTTGGTCGTCACACCAGATCCGAGGGCAACTCCGAGAGATCTGTCCACCTTGTCCATATTGAGACCAAATTTTGTCCCGTAATCAAAGACAGTATTGAGCCCTAACTCATTGGCTGTAGCGACAGCTGGAAGATTGAGAGATTCTGCCAAGGCTTGGTACATAGGAACAGTCGGGCTACCTTGAATGCCGCCGTAGTTATCGACTGTATAACTGCCGTAGACCTTAGTCGTATTGTCCAATTCTTTGTTGGTCGACCAGCCGTTAGCAACAGCTGGACTATACACGACGAGAGGTTTAATGGTAGAACCAGGACTTCTCGCAGATTGAGTCGCATAGTTGTAACTTCTGAAGCCAACATCTTGGTCACTAGCCACGCGTCCAACGATCGCCCGCACTCCTCCGGTCTTAGGATCCAGGGCTACACTACCAGATTCTGCCCGCGTGCCATCTTCGGCAACTGGGAAGAGATCTACATTGTCGTAGATGACCTGCATGCTGGCTTGGTAATTCTGGTCCATCTCTGTGTAGATCCGGTAACCATTCTTGATGATATCTTCTTCTGTTAGACCATATTCGTTGACAGCCTCATTGATAACCGCATCAAAATAGGACGGGTAGCGATAATCTTCTGACTTGCCTTCATAGGCATCAATCAGTTGGCCATGAATGTCGACTGCGGCGGATTGATCTGCTGTGGCTTGATCGATATAACCAGCTGCGACCATATTTTGTAGGACCGTATTACGACGATTGGTCGCATTCTCGACAGAATAAAGTGGATTATAAATTTCTGGCCCCTTGAGCATACCGGCAAGGACAGCTGACTGATCCAAAGTCAACTCACTAGCGGATACACCGAAATACTTCTTAGAAGCATCTTCAATCCCCCAAACCCCATTCCCAAAATAGGCATTATTGAGGTACATGGTCAGGATTTCTTTCTTACTATATTTTTTGTTAATCTCGAGGGCTAGGAAGAACTCCTTGGCCTTCCGTTCAACCGTCTGATCCTGAGAAAGATAGGCATTTTTGGCCAACTGTTGGGTAATCGTCGATCCCCCACCAGAGCGACCGGCAGTCAAAATTGCCAGGAAGAAACGACCGTAGTTAATCCCACTATTTTTGTAGAAACTCCGGTCTTCCGTCGCAACAACTGCATTTTGCAAGTTTTCACTAATGGCATCTAACTCAACGTAGGTCCCTTTTTGCCCCGTTAGGCTACCGGCTTGGTTCCCATCTTTATCATAGATGATCGTAGTCGCCTTGAGGGCATTTTGCAGATCTGCTACATTGGTTGTCTTGGCTATGTAAAAAAGATAACCTCCGACGACGAGACTAAAGGTCAGGCCAATCAGTAAGAAGATCTTGGTCAAGTGATACTTGCGCCAAAAGCGTCTGATCGGATGTTGGGAGTGAGATTTTCTCCGTGACTTGTCCGAGCGGCTATAGGTCGGAGCTTGCTCCTCCCCGTCCGTTGACAATTCAACCTCTTCCGCAATCTTCCTTGGTTTTTTTTCTCTTTGGAAATGACGAATCATTCCCTCCATTAATTCTTTTAATTTGTTCATAGTCCCTATTTTATCACCTTCCTAACGTCTAGACAAGAAAGACCTTCGCAAGAAAGGATGCTTTTAGCTTTCTTTAAGGTTCCCATCTAGTCCACTCTAGAACGGGGTTCAGCGTCTTGTCCCTCCCTTCCTCTCCCTCCTTCTCGCCTTTTCTTTCCCCTTGCTTTCTGATACAATAACACTATGCACTATACTATAACGATACCAAACGCCTTGCCCGCTATGACGGTCAAAGAGGCCCTTGAAGATTATTTTCTCATCCCACGAAAGATTCGTCATTTTTTGCGGACCAAAAAACATGTCCAAGTCAATGGGGAGACCGTCCACTGGCAATCGATGCTTCAGGCGGGTGACCAACTCACCCTCACCTTTGATCCAGAAGATTATGAAGAAAAGGAGCTCTTGGCAGGGGATGCTAGCCTAGTCGAAACCCTCTATGAAGATGAGCACCTCATCATTGTAAACAAGCCAGAAGGCATGAAAACACACGCCAATCAACCAGACGAAATCGCCCTTCTTAATCATGTCTCCACTTATGTCGGGAAGACCTGCTATGTCGTTCATCGCTTGGACAAGGAGACCAGTGGGGCTCTTGTCTTTGCCAAGAATCCTTTTGTTTTACCCGTCCTGAATCGACTGCTAGAAGAAAAGAAAATTCAACGAGACTATTGGGCCCTAATCCTAGGCACCTTACCCAAAAAGCAGCTGGTTTATAAGGACAAATTGGGCCGTGATCGCCACGATCGACGCAAGCGTATTGTCGACCCTCGTAAGGGTCTCTATGCAGAAACCCATGTGACCAGCTTAAAGACTTTCAAACGCACCAGCTTGGTCAACTGCCAACTCCAGACAGGTCGCACACACCAGATCCGCGTCCACCTCTCTCACCACGGCCATCCAATCGTTGGAGACCCGCTCTACAACCCCGAAAAAGCTCCTCGCCTCATGCTCCATGCCCACCGCTTGCGACTCACCCACCCCTTCACTTTAGAGAAAATTCAAGTTGAGGCACCTTCTCCAAGTTTTGAGAAAGGCTTAAAAGAGCAGACATCTCCATAGAGACAAATTCCTGATGTTTCTAATCTAGTGGACTAGAAGAAGCTTTCAGATTGAAGACAAAGTAATTTTAGAAACTTTCCTAAATGACTAAAAATAAAAGTCATTTTTTGAAAATCATCTAGCTGTTTTATGTAAAAAGAAAGTTTGTCTACATTTAAAAGAGAGTGGGACAGAAATCGGTCATTCGTTAGAATTCTATTTCGTCGTCCCACCTCCGCACAGCTTCAACAGTCTGGGAGACTGTTGAAGGTTGCAGATAAAGGAAACTTTGTTTCCCTCATTAGGTAATATTTGGAGCTTAAAAAGCGAACAAAGATACCAAGCAACCACTGCGTCTTGCTCGACAATCCAAATACAATTGAGAGGCCGGGACTTTTGTCCCAGCCTCTTTCTGTTATTTCTATATAGATCCTAATCCGTCGTTTCTTCACTTGCGACTGGACTGGCTTCTGTTTTTTCTGGCTCTGATGATGGGGTCTGAGCAGGATCTGAAGCTTCTTCCTTATTCAGGCTAGAATCGCTTGTGACAGGACTTTGAGGGGCTTGGTCTGCTTTGTCTGCTTGGTCTGCTTCCGCCACTGCTGTCGATGGCGCCGCTAGCAAATCATCTCGAAGGGCTTGGATCGCCTGTAACAAGGCTTTCTTGTCGCTCTTTGGATCAGCTAGTTGATCAAAGAGGGCTTCTAAGCGTTCAAACTGAGCATCACTGGCTCCTTTCTCAGCCAATTGTTGGTGGAGAGCGATCAATTGGTTATAAATCTCTTGATAGAGGGCTACGTCTCCAAGTTGAGGTTCTTCTGTTTTCTTTTGCTTTTGTTGTTCAATCGTTTCACCAACTTCACGCAAAAGAGTTTTCCCAGTTGTCAAAGCCGTGTCAGCATCTGGCTCTTGGCGCACCTGTTCCAAACGTTCTTCAAAGGCAGGACGTTTGCTTTCTTCTACTTGTGGCAAAAGAGAGGTGATTTGTTCTACAAGTGCTGTCAAGAGACTGGAGCGTTGACGAGACTCTGTCTTTTCATCCAAGTCACCATAAACCCCCTTGAGGAAGTCGTAAACAGCTAAGTTATAGGACGGAGCATCTGCTCCCTTTTGATCCAGAACTGTTTTTTCAATTGGATAGGTTGGAGCATTTTCTTGGGACACTAGTTGGTCAATGGCTTGCTTGGCTTGGTAGAGTTCCATGAAATGGGCTTTTGAGTCCCAAGCTTCTTCAAAGGCCTGAGCCCGGTAGAGTTTCAAAGCAAGGTCTGCTGCTGTCGCCCGCAATTCCGGTGTCAAGCGCGCATCACTTAAACTTTGGTAGAAATACTTGAGGTAGTCCACTGAAGTCACACCGGTCCGATCTTGCATCTCCTGAATGGCCTGCAACAATTTTCCTTCTTTCTCCAATCGTTGGCTATCCTTGGCCGTATAGGCTTCCTGCAACTGAGCAACGAGGCTTTCTTTCTTGAGTTGGAAGGCTTCGGTATCTAGCAAGCGAACCTGCTCCAACAATTCCTGGTAGCGACGGTCCAAGGCCGTTTCTTCTTTCGGTTTGACTTCCTGGGTCGCGTGGATATATTCCTTGTCAACTTGGTCAAGACTAGCCAAGTAGCCTGCTGTCGAATTGCTTGGGAAGTTTTTAACAGTTTCTAAGAATTGACCCAAGTTCAACTCAATCCGTCTTTGTTGCAGAGGATCGGATGCGTACAAAGTCCGACTTTCTGCCAGGAGTTGATTGACCTTGTCCTCTACAGCTTTCTGGTCCAAGTCACCTTTCTGGTAAGCTGATTGGATGGTCGGCAGACGGTGAGCCAGGTAGTCCGCCAAGCCTGCTGAGCGCACCTTGATATAGTGGTTATGGTCTCCATGCGGAATGACAAATTGACCATTCTCGATTTGCATCGTATATGGTGAAATACCAGAGCGAAGCGCTGTTGCATAAAGCTCGTTGATAAAGTCTAGCTCAGGATTTCCTGTTTCAAGTGGAATCCGGACATGCTCCTTCCGTACTGCATAAGGGTGGATATGGGTTGGATCGTATTCTTGGTCTGGATTGTTAAAGACAAAGAAACCATTGGAAATTTTGATAGCTTCCCGAGGGACGCCGTAGGTCTGGCTAATGTACTGGATTTTTTCTTCATCCGAAGCATCGCGCGAATAGGTCGCCACATCATCTGTCAGTGGTTGCCCCTTGTCCTCTTCCTTCTTACCAGCTAGCACTGCCTCTGCAGCAGCGATTTCTTGAGGTGAGAGATCCTTCTTGTAGAAGTAATGGGCATGGTCTCCGTGAGCGACCATATAACCCTCGTCATCCTTGCTGATGACATGGTCTGCATGGAATCCATGATCGTGCTCATGGGCCTGTTCGCCTTCATGATGATGATCATGATCGGCTTCATGGTCCTCATGGTCATGCTTGTGATGAGGATCTTCCTTCTCATGGTCGTGGTCCTGATTGACTGGTTTTGTGTCTGGGCTTGAAGGTTGAGTTGGACTCTCTTCTTTTGCGATACTTCCACCTTGTGTACGGGATAGTTGGAACTGTCGTGCCAACTCCCGCTCTAAAGGCGAAAGGAGACTATAAGGGATGAAATGGAAATGATTCCCATGAGGATAAACTACCCCTTGATCTGTCCATTTGGTAATCTTACTTGGATCAAAAACAGAACCATCCGACTCGACATGGCGCTCTGAAAGCGGAGTTTTTTGCAACTCTTCCAAAAGGCTCGGCAAGGTCCCCCCCTTATTAGTTGCTGTTGGATGAGGCACAGAAGCTGTAATCGTTGGAGTGACCGGGTCTGAGATTGGCTGATTCGGATTACCCGATGAAGCTAGCTGGCTAGAAGGTGGAGCAATAGGATTTACTTCATTTTTTCCTCCTCCATTTAAAACCGCTAAGGCAGCATATAATTCTCCAGCTGATAAGGCACTCTTCGGAATATAGTGGTAGTGTCCCCCATGAGGCACGATAAAGCCATCTCCTGTATCAGAAATCACATCCCCAGGATGGAAGACATAGCCGTCATCTGTCCGGTAGCCACCCTGGCTAGGTTTGACTCCTGCTGTTAGACTGGCTACTGTTTTCCCTTCTCGTAAAGCCTGACTTGGCTGACTAAAATCACGAGTTTGCCCAGCTTTTTGGACACTCTCTTTCGAAGCTGAAACCAGCTCTCCTTTTTTCTGTTGGGCAATTTCCTCCACCGAACGAACATTCAGTGTATGTTGCGGATCGGTTAGATAAAGGTAGTAGGTCCCATCCTTCTTGATAATATAGCCATCTCTCACCTGTGTGACAATGTCCGACTGCTGTAATTGGTAAGAAGGGTCCCGTAAAATCAACTCCTCACTAAAAATCGCATCGTAAGGGACCTTGCCATTGTAGTAATGGAAATGATCTCCATGGGAAGTCACAAAGCCCTCATCAGTAATCTTAACCACAATCTGCTCTGCCTGGGTCTTTTCCTTCGAGTTGACGGATTCAATGCTTTCTTCCTTCTTGTTTGAGCTGCTAGCTGACTTTTTCTTGTCTCCTTGTAAATACTGCACCTGATTCTGACTCTTTTTGTCTTCCTTGACCGGTGCTTGCTGACTTAAGGCATAGGCACATAAACCCAGACCTAATGTTGCTACTAATCCAATTGTTCCTTTTTTCTTCATTCTTTCTACTTACTCCTGTAATTCTTTCGCTAGGCTCGCCATATTTTCTTCTAGGTTATCCAAGAAATCTTTGTTATTTTCCGGATCTGCTTCGAGAGGATCCAAGACCTTCACCTTTGCCCCTGTCGCCTTGGCAATGCTATCAGCCACCTTGGACGAGGTATGCTTCTCAACAAAGATAGTCTGAACTTGATAGTCCTTGACAAACTGCTGAATCTCAGCCAATTGACGGGCTGTTGGTTCCTGCTCAGGCGAGATCCCTGCAATTCCTAATTGTTTCAAACCAAAGCGCTTGGCTAAATAAGAAAAGGCTGTATGCTGAGTCACAAAGGTTTTTTGTGTCGCTTTTTCAAAGAGAGGTTGGTATTTGTCCACCAAAGCCTCACAGCGTTTTGCAAGCTTTTGGGCATTGGCCTCATAATAACTTCTATTTTCTGGATCGATGTCCCCCAACTCTTGGGCGATGATCTTCCCTTCTTCGGCGATTTTCAGTGGATCCATCCAGGTATGGGGGTCATACAAGTGTTTTGCATCCTTCCCTTCCGTATCCTCAATTTCTTCTAAGCCAGCGACCTTATCCAATTCCATTCCTTTGCTGGCTTCGATGACCCGCAGTTTCGAGTCTTGCAAGCTAGGATCTAGACGTCCAGCCCAAGATTCTAGTGTTTGAGAATGGTAGACGAAGACATCCGCATCATAGATCTGGGCTGTCTCCTTGGCCGAAGGTTCGTAATCATGAATCCCAGCACCTGACTGAACCATCCATACTTCGTTTCGATCGCCTGAAATTTCCTTCACCAGGGAATAGACAGGATAAAAACTCGTCACAATTTTGAGCCCCTTTTTAGTAGAGCCAGCTTCCGAACTCCTCTGACTCCCACAAGCCACTAGCAACAAAAGGCAGATGAATCCTATTCCTAAGGCCCTTAGTTTCCTCCCAAACATGTATAAATCCTTTCTTTTTCTTAATCGGTTTATTAAATAGTTAATTAACTAGTTAATGATAACGTTAATTTTTTAGTTTGTCAAGAATTTTTTTGTATTTTTTATCACACAGAAAAAAGAGGCCCTTAAAGGCCTCTTTTGAATGTAGACAAACTATTTTTTTTAAAATATGATTTCTATTTTCTTAAGTCATTTAAGCAGCTATAAAACTTTCCGCTGTGAGAGAAGTGCTTGAAACCTAAAGTTTCAAGCACTCGGGAGTTTTGAAACTTTAGGTTCAAAACTAATTGAACACGGGCTGCGGATTGTGTCAAAAAGATAAGTTCTCCTAGAATCGAAAGATTCTGCGTCAAACTTCCTATTTTGACTTTATCCGCAGACGCCCTTTGTATCTTAATAAGTCATGGAACTTCATAGAAGTTCGATGACGTCCGCCCTCACCTAAGGAAAGTTTTTAAGAATGCTTTATCTCTATTCTAAAGAGGCCCCTAAGGGCCTCTTTAATACTCTCGATTAGTTAGATCAAGCCTTGCGCTTATTTTTTCTTCTTTTTAAGGAGATAAGCTGCACCGCTTGCGACTACAAAGGCTAATACCAAGCTAATCAAGGAGATAGTGGTACCAGTGCTTGGCAAGATACCAACCTTCTTACCTGGTTTCTTAGGTTCTGGTGTCACTGGCTCTGTTGGTTCATGTTTATTGGTCAGAACAACATTACCTTGACCATCCTCTGTTTTCGTTACTTGGTAACCGGTTGGAACATCGACTTCTTCCACCGTATAGGTGACAGCTTTGCCCTTGACATTCTTGTCTAGATCCGCAAAGGTATGAGTCCACTTGTTCTCAGCTGACAATTCAATGACTTTACCAGATTTCTTACCATCCGCATATAGCTGCACCTTCACACTCTTCGGACGAAGGCCATCTTTGTCCTCTTGGTCATCCCACTGTTTGGTTACAGAGAGGGTGGTCTTACCTGGAGTGTGCGTATTGGTAATAGTATAGCTTTCTTGGTCAATGCTTGGTGAATAGTTATTAACCTCTTCTTCTTGAAGGGTGTAGACGATTTCCTTGCCATCCTTAAACTTAGGAAGGCCAGTAAAGGTTTCTTTCCAATCGGTCTCGCTTGTAATATCTTTGCGAGCCACTTCTCCACCATTGGCTAGAAGTTTCACAGTGATCTTAGTAGGACGAAGACCATCTTGGTTGTCATTGTCCACCCAGATCTTAGTAACTGGAATATCCACCGTACTTGGAGTGTGCGTATTGGTCAAGACGATATCGCCCTTCTCCTTGCTCTCTTCTGTTACGGCGTAACCTTCTGGGACATCCACTTCTTTCACAGAATAATGAATCTCTTGTCCGTTTGCTTTTTCAGCAAGTTTCTCAAAGGTATGAGTCCACTTGTTCTCAGCTGACAAGACAACTTCCTTACCTAGCTTTTGATCATCCGCATACAATTGGACGCGAATTTCTTTTGGACGAAGGCCATCTTGGTTATGAGCGTCATCCCATTTCTTAGTGACCTTAACATGAGTGACAGCTGGTTCATGCTTATTGGTCAAGACAGGATGAGCTGGATCCTTGTCATCAATTGAAAGGGTGTAGCCTTCTGGGACATTCTCTTCTTTCACAGTGTAGTGAATGGCCTTGCCGGCTGCTTTTTCATCAAGGTTTTCAAACGTTCCTTGCCACTGATTCGCTTCTGACAATTCAAGGGTCTGGTCTGTAGCAACCCCATCTTTATAGAGTTTGACTGTAATCGTCGCTGGGCGAAGACCATCTTGGTTATTGGCATCGTCCCATTTCTTGGTTACTTGAACTTTCGTCTTAGAAGGAGTGTGGGTATTCGTAATCACTACCTGACCTGGATTGGTCGTTTCTACCGTTTGAGTATAGCCTTCTGGAACTTCTGTTTCTTTCACGGTATACTGAATAGCTTGACCAGCTTTTTTCTCATCCAAATCAGAGAAGGTGTAGGTCCAGTCGTTGTCTGCAGAAAGTTCTACCTCTTTACCTGATTTTTGGTCATTCGCATAGAGTTGAACCTTGATGCTCTTCGGACGAAGGCCATCTTGGTTTTCTGCATCAGCCCACTTCTTGGTCACTGTTACACTTGTCTTACCTGGTTTGTAGGTGTTGGTGATGGTTGATCCTTCGATAGCAGTTGAGTAGTTTGCAACTGTATCTTCTGTTACCGTATAGACTAGTTTTTGACCATTCTTGTAGACTGGTAGGTCTGTGAAGCTATGGCTCCATGTATCTCCCTCACCAGACAGAGTAGCCGTCTGTACTTCCTCTCCGTTGGCTAGGAGATGGACCGTGATGGTTGATGGACGGAGACCGTCTTGGTTTTGAGCATCGTCCCAAACTTTTTTCACGCTTACTTCTGTAGTTTCAGGAGTACGCTTGTTTGTAATGGTTGCTTTTCCATCGACGAACTGAGCTTCTTGACTATCAGCTGTATAATGAGTCGGTACCTTGACTTCTTTTACAGTATAGGTAATCACATTACCATCATTGTCTTTGTCTGGAAGAGCGGTGAAGGTTACTTTCCAGTCATTGCCTGCTGAAAGAGCTACTGGTTTGCCTTCTGCTGTTCCATTCTTGTACAATTGGAATTCAATCTTTTCTGGACGAAGACCTTCGACGTTGTCTTGGTCATCCCAGACTTTGGAAGCTTCCAGATCGATATAATGGATATCTTTCTCATTGGCGATCACTTTTGGTGAAGCTTTTGAACCAGTCGCTTCTCCATCAATCGTGACATGATAGAGCTGCTGATCTGCATCGTAAGTGACAACGACTGCATGCTCTGTCTCATCCAATTTGTAATTGTTTGGAGCTTTCGTCTCTTTAAGTGTGTAAGTTCCTTCTGTTAGGGTGGTGAAAGCAAGGTCGCCATCCTTATCAGAAACTTGAGTCGCAAGGACAGTACCTGTCGCATCTGACAAGGCGAACTCCGCACCAGCTAAGCCTTTACTAGTTTCATCCTTGTCTACTTTCTTCACATGGAAGCTCGCCGCAAAGATTTGAGACGTTACGGTGTTGGATTCGCGGTTTCCTTCATGTCCTTTAGCTCTATAACCGAATTGGTTATGGGCTTGAACAACACCTGAACGGCCACCATTGTCCTTGTTATCTTCGGTACGTTCTAGCATCAACTGCTTGACTTGATCAGTCAATTCGCTTGGATTGACCACTGGCACCGCAACATCTACTTGGCTACGTGCACCGATAGTGGTTCCCTCATTGGCTACGACCTTAATTCCTGTTACTTTACTATAGTCTGTGACATCTGTTGACCAAATATCTTTATCGACAGCTTGAGCCATGGTCTTAGCTGTGACTGTGGCATCTGTTGTGTAGTATACTGTCCAACCTTCTGGAGCAGTCACTGGTCCACGAAGACTAACTGTGTATTCTGTCTTACGGGCTGAAGCATCCAGAGTATTGACGTCCCCAACTTTAGGAAGAACATCATAGATAACTGTATTTTCAACAGGGTTATCTGTGTTGTTTTTAATCGTTAACTTGTAATTAAAGGTTTCCCCTGGTTTAAAGGTTCGAGTTACTGTTGAAGCATCAGACAAGTCATCGTTCTTGGCGATGAACTTACGAGAATAAACCCCTTCAGCTGCGACAATGGTATAGTTGGATTCCGCATGAGGGATTTTGTCCGTTGTTGAACCGTTGTTATTTAAATCATAGCTATCAACTGCGACTCTATTCGGATTAGCAATTTCTAAATCCCAGAGTCCTTCCCCTGCCAGATAGATATGGTTGGTAAAGGTTCCGCCATCGGCCTTTCCTTTCAGCTTGGTATAAATAAACGGCAAACGAACTTGACCACCCGTTTCTAGGGAGCGTTTGATAAATTCCTTTTGATCCAAGTGAATAATCAAGGCAGAACGTCCAGAGTTGTGGTAGTTTTCAATGACCTCATAGGATTTGTACCAAGGGGCATAAAGACTAGTGTTATTCTTATCAAAATATTGATCTAGGTATTTGAAGTCAATATCCAAGGTATTTGGATCAAAGAGATCAATGACCCGCAAATCCTTGTAGTCCTTACCTGGATCCAAGCGAACATTATTAGCAGATAGGGCAAAACGAATGGTTTTTCCATCTGTGAATTGGACATTGTTGTAATCAGTATTCTTGGTCAGATTAACATTTTCTGTCAATGGAAGAAGTTTGAACTGCCATTTAGCAGATTGGTCTCTGTCTGCCCCTGACTGGGTTTTATAGGTGATCCGCCCCGTATTTTCATAGGCATTCTTGGACTCATTATTCTGATCGATATGGGTCTTTTCTGGATCCTTGAAAGCAGTATAGGTAGAAATATGAATCCCTTGACCAGATGGAAGTTCGAAGTCATCTTTCATCTCCAGTCTCCAGCCGACAACCGTTCCATATTTGGTCAAATCAATGCTTCCAAATCCATCCTTGTCTACCTCTGGTTGGATTTCTTTAGTTGATCCATCTTCCATTTTTAGGATGATGCGTTTCACGTATTGATTGATCAGAGGGCCATTTCCATAGATTCCAATCAACATACGACCATATTCAATTTTGGTAAACTTCAAGCGAGAGTCTACTTGCTCATCATAAAAGACAATGTTTTTCTGAGCAAATGGTGTGATATTTTGGAATTTCAAGAGCCACTTGTAGTTGGCTGCCTTGTAGTCTGTCGAATCGTAGACATTTCCTTCTGCTTGTTTAGCAAAAGCTCCTTTACCTTCCAAGTCACGCGAAGTGAGTCGGAAGATGAGAGAATCTTCAGCCGTTACATCCGGCTCTCCCTCACCACGTTCCGCAGGAATCCCCACGACAGACGCAGTATTGGTCAAATCTTTCACTAAGACATCTTCTAAGGTTTGGTCTTTTTCCATGACCAAATCAGGGAATTTCAAGTATAAAAAACTCTTGTCTTGGATTTTTTGCATCAAATCTGAGTGGTAACTTTGAACATTTTTATTTTCATCAGCTACAAAAGTTTTTGAAACCGTACCATCCCCATTATCGACCCAGCCTTCTGATTTTTCTGTATCTAGAACCGCTGTGCGAGTTTTTCCATCTTTGTCCGTATAGGTTGGCAGCTTATCTGTGATTGTTGCAGATTCCAACTGACGATAGCTACCATTGTACTGTCCACGCATCCCATCTAACAAGAAGGCAAACGGAACCGAAGTAGCTTTTTCGATGTACTTTTTGCCATCTGCTCCAGTTACAATCCCTGGAGAGGCTTCCGCATAGTCTCTGGACATGGTCGCATCATAGTTCTGATTGACAAACTTGGTCAAGGTATAGTCCTTGTATTGAGGTTTCCAAGTGATACTATTGATAGCAGTCTCAGCACCGTTAATATTGAGCGTCCCTGTAATATCCATCGAGTAGTTGGTAGGAGGGAATCCTAACTTAAACTTGGCGATGAATGGTAGGGTCAAGACTTCCGATTTTTGGTAGCCAGTAAAATGTAGGCTGACATGGTAGTCATCTCCCACCTTTGTCACTGTTGGTGCGTCATGTTGCGAGCTACTATTGAACTCGGGAACATTAACCTCATCCAGGTATTTCCCTGGAAGCACTAGATTTACAACCACGTCATCCAGATCTGTTGTCAAATTCTTAGGGGTAATCTGAATGTAGCCAGACATGGTATCAGATGTGTTATAGGCCATGCCACCTGGATGTTCTTGCTTATCTCCATACAAGAGGCTAACATCTAAGGCACCATTATCTCCGACTGCTAGCTCTTGCGCCAAGGCTGTTACAGCACCTTGACCCAATTGACCCAGCATCATCAAAATGGTGAAGAGGGCAAACCCTTTTTTCAAAAAGGTTTTCCATAAGGACGGTCTCTTTTTCATTCTTTCATCTCCTTTTTATCATTTTGAACCGCAAAAGTTCCTCACTCCATTTTTATCATATATGAGCCAATTTAGCCAACGATTATATAAAAAATGTCGCTAAATGAACAAATGAACCGTCTAATGTTTTTGTTTTTTTAAGTTTTCTTGATTTCTGCATCAACTAGCCAATTTAGGTTAAGTCCTTCCAAGATATGATTGCAAAGATCTATTATATGGCTCCAGCCCTTGTTTTCATAGCTTTTTTATACCCTTCTCAGTTACCTTTAAATAGTTGCATAGATATCTCTAGGGTGTTTTTAAGTTTTTTTGGACAAAAACTCCTTGCCTAACGACTACTCCTCCTATCATCAAAGGGATGCAAAAAACCAGCCCTCTTGCAGAGCTGGTTGTCTTTCTATTCTAGAAATGTCATTAGGCAATGATGCTGAAAAATATGTATGTTATTTATAGCGCGGTGTCGCAAATCCGCGGATATTGCCATGTCCGATACGGTATACATTGCGTTTGACAGTTCCAACGGCACCGGAATTTCCTTCGATTGTATGAATCAGTCCATTTTCGACGCGTTCCACAATTCCAATATGATCCGCAAATCCATCATTTTGCTGATAGTCTTGGTCCCAGTTAAAGGTAATGATATCCCCTGACTTCGGTGTAGAGGCTCCATCTTCATTCCAAATACCGAGACGTTTAAAAATTTGGATATGGCGCTCTACGCCACACTCCCGACCAATCAAATGACTAAGACCTTCGCGTTGGAAAACTGTTGTTACAAACACATCGCACCAATCATCTGTATTCTTGACTGCATAACCGACTGGCAATGGATTAACGCTATTGTAATCCTTGACCAATTGATGATGGGCTGCACTTCCGCTACGAACACCGACAAGACTTGCTGCAGCTCGTAAAACACGATCTCGTTGACCATTAGAAACATGAGGATTGTATGCTGCTTGATCAACTATCTCACGAGGTGAAAGAGCTGTTTGCCCCAGGTTAAAGCCTTCAACGCCACCGTCCACATAGTCCACATAGACGTGCGTTGTATAGTTCCCTTTCTGGTACTGGTGATTTGCTGCAGAGACTTGCACTTCTGTATGCGTACCAGAAGGTGCTGTAGAATACCAGTAGAGGTTTTCTTGATGAGCTTGAGACCAGGCAGCAACACGGATATTCTTGATCTGACGTCCCTGAGGTGCTTGGTCCACTGTTACCGTATAGGTTCCCGCACCAGAATTAACATTCTTGATCCCTGTTTGGGTCCTGGTCGTCAGATTTCTAAATTCCACTTCTGTGGTTGTTGTTCCAGCCCCTACACGCGAACCATCATTTTGGATGTAATAAAGATGAACATGGTATTTGCCAGTAGAGTTCTTGTGATCGCTAGCCTTGACAGAAACCTTGTAGTCTCCGTTCGCTTGACGAGTCGCTTCATACCAACGGATATCATCTTGACCATCCTTATCAGACCAAGTTGGAACTTGAACAGTCCGTACGCCTTTAGGGCTGTAGACATCCTTAATGATGACGTCAAAAGTTCCCGTATCCTTGTTATTGTTTTGGATTACAATCGTACCAGAACGACGGGCTTGACGTACTTCTGCTGTAGTTTCTGTAATATAGTTTCGTTGGTTGTCATTGTCCACATAGTAGACATGGACATTGTATTTGCCATCATCATTTTTATGATCTGAAGCTTTGATGGTAGCTCGGTAACTGCCGTCACTTTGACGAATCGCTTTGTGCCAAACAAGATCATCTTGCCAGTTCTTATCTGACCAGGTCGGAATCAAAACTTCTTTCAGTCCATTTGGTGCAACAACATTACGAATTACTGCATTAAAGGTGCCTGTCTCAGAATTATTGTTCTCTATCGTTACAGTTCCACTTGGTTTTACATGACGCACTTCTGTAGTAGTTTCTGTGATATAGCTCCGTTGGTTATTTTGATCTACATAGTAGACATGAACATTGTATTTGCCATCATCATTTTTATGATCTGAAGCTTTGATGGTAGCACGGTAGCTGCCGTCACTTTGACGAATCGCTTTGTGCCAAACAAGATCATCTTGCCAGTTCTTGTCTGACCAAGTTGGGATCAAGACTTCTTTCAATCCATTTGGAGCTACTACATTGCGAATAACTGCATCAAATGTGCCCGTCTCGACATTATTATTTTCAATTGTTAGCGTGCCACTTGGTTTTACGTGGTGTACTTCTGTAGTGGTTTCTGTGATGTAGTTTCGTTTGTCAGCTTGATCTACATA
>NZ_JVKU01000020.1:0-988 GCF_001072385.1 Streptococcus sp. 343_SSPC
CACATCTGACTTGATGGTCTTGCCTTCTGTATCTACATAGTGAACATAGACGTTACCCTTAGGTTGAGTTGGGTCTTCCTTCACTTCTTTATAGACGTAAGTGATGATTGACTTAGGTTTGTCAACTTTACCTTTAACTGGATCAGATGATTCCAAGTGCCCATCTTCGTCCACTTTACCTACTGGGTAGTCACCTTTCGGTACAATCTTGTAGGTCTTACCGTCTGGAGTCTTGATAGTGTTAGGTTTTTCACCTTCCTCAGTGGTATTATATGGTGTGTCATAAGGTGAGTTTGGTGTGTCTTGACGAGGTTTTTCGATTTCCTTGCCATTTTCATCTACGTAAGTGATGATGACCTCACCCTTCTTAGGCTCAGCTGGGGTTTCCTTCAGTTTGTATACATACGTTACATTCTTATCACCTTCGATGACCTTACCGGTTGTAGGATCGGTTGACTTGAGGTGACCCTCATCATCTACTTCACCGACTGTGTAGCTACCAGCTGGTACCAATTCGTAAGTCTTGCCTTCGAATTCAATCTCTTGCGGACGGTTGTCTACGACTGTATCGTAGTCTTTGTCTACTGGTTGTTGGTCTTCATCGGTTACATCTGACTTGATGGTCTTGCCTTCTGTATCTACATAGTGTACGTAGACGTTACCCTTAGGCTCAGCTGGGGTTTCTTTTAGTTTGTACACATACGTTACATTCTTATCGCCTTCGATCACTTTGCCTGTTGTAGGATCGGTAGATTTAAGGTGACCTTGGTCATCTACTTCACCGACTGTGTAGTTTCCTGCTGGAACCAATTCATAGGTCTTGCCTTCGAATGCAATCTCTTGTGGACGGTTGTCTACAACTGTATCGTAGTCTTTGTCTACTGGTTGTTGATCTTCATCGGTCACATCTGACTTGATGGTCTTTCCTTCTGTATCCACATAGTGAACATAGACGTTACCCTTAGGCTCTTCTTTCACTTTGTATACG
>NZ_JVKU01000021.1:0-46137 GCF_001072385.1 Streptococcus sp. 343_SSPC
AAGATAAGTTCTCCTAGAATCTAAAGATTCTGCGTCAAACTTCCTATTTTGACTTTATCCGCAGACGCCCTTTGTATCTTAATTAGTCATGGAACTTCTTCGAAGTTCGCTGACGTCCGTACTCACCTAAGGAAAGTTTTTTTAAAAGTACTCTTTTCTATAATAAAAAGACCAACTGGTCTTTTTATTAATTAGCAGATGATTCGGTATCCGTAGCAGACGGTGTTGTGTCTGCAGGAGCTTCACTGGCACTGGTTTCTACCTGTGACGAGTCAGTTTGTTCAGAGCTTGCTTCGGATGCTTGGCTACTGCTAGCACTGGTATCTGTTCCCGTAGCACTTGAATCAGTAGCAGATCCATCCTTTTCATGGACAACAACAACGCTAGTGGAGCCATCTTTTTTCTCCTCTGTTTTAGCTGTTGGTTTCATGATACTGTAAATAGTAAAGGAAGTAACGATAATACCGAGAAGACTAGCAATCGTTGCGACAATCATCTGGAATAAAGAAAGGCTCTGTTTCACTTTTTCGCTTCTTGATGGTCTGTTGCTGTCTTGGTGTTTTTCTTTTCGTGAGTATTGTGACATATTCTATTTCCTCTTCATTTCATTTTTTGTTCTTTTATGTGAACACTTTAGTCATTATACGTTATTTTTATGAAAATGTCTAAGAAGAAATGGAAGAGATTTTTAAAATTTCAAATTGCTTTCAAACTGGACGCTTTGAGTCTCGCTTGCCTCAGAGGACGTTTCAAAGTTTGCCTGTTCTTTTTCAGAGACGGAAATTGGTTGGTTTGTTTGACTAGGCTGGCTGATGATTTCATGGTTACTAAAACTAGAGGAGTCATTAGGAGAGATAAACTGACCGTTCGCCTGAACCTCTATCTTGTTTGGATCCGGGATAGAGTAGTCAATCTTACCCTTGAATTCCTTGGTTTTTGAAATCACTTTTACATCTTTGACACGGATGATACGACGGAACCAGCCATTGTATTCGACCAAGCAATTGAATTTGATGTAGCTATCGGATTCACCAGGGATTGGTTGGATAAGGCTCATTTCGCGGAGGCTGCCTTCATCTTCCCTAAAGTAAGGTGGCTTCTCCAAGGGCTGTTGTAGGTCACACTGTCCTTTACCGTGACAGGCTAGTCGGGCAGAAGGGAGGGAAAATGGAAGTGGTGGTAGGACAGTGAGCAGTCCTCCAAGAGCAAGACTTCCACCTAGGGCAATGGAAAAATAGATCGGTCGTTTCATGCTTGTCTCCTTGTAACTTCAATCAGTTCCAGTTCTGGACTTGAGTAGGTCATAAAAAACAACAGGGGGTCTTGTAAGCGTTTTACAAAACTCTCCATCTTCATCATAAGCTATTTTGAAAAATTTACAAGTTTTCTGTCTGAAACTAGGAACAAAATGAAGCCTGCCAAATCCTTGTCCCTCCAACCTATAAATGTTACAATAAGATGATTGAAAATTGACTAGGAGAGAGTGGAAGATGATTTACTTTGATAATTCAGCAACAACCAAACCTTATCCCGAGGCCTTGGCTACCTACACGGAAGTCGCAAGCAAAATTTGGGGCAATCCATCTAGCTTGCACAACCTGGGAAGTCAAGCGACCCGGATCTTGGAGGCATCCCGCAAGCAGATTGCTTCCCTCCTAGGCAAGAAAGCAGAAGAAATCTATTTCACCTCAGGTGGGACTGAAGGAGACAACTGGGCGATCAAGGGAGTTGCTTTTGAAAAAGCTCCTTATGGCAAGCATATCATTGTCTCAGCTATTGAGCATCCAGCTGTGAAGGAATCGGCCCTTTGGCTACAAGGTCAAGGATTTGAAGTGGATATTGCTCCAGTCGATGCGCATGGCTTTGTCCAAGTAGAAGAGCTGGAAAAACTCTTGCGTCCGGATACAACCCTCGTTTCGATCATGGCTGTCAATAATGAAGTGGGTTCTATCCAGCCGATTCAAGCTATTGCAGACCTATTGGCGGATCGTCCGACCATCACTTTCCATGTCGATGGGGTTCAGGCGCTGGCTAAGGTTTCAACCGCTCTCTATTTGCCAGAACGGGTGGATCTAGCGACCTTCTCCAGTCACAAGTTCCATGGACTTCGTGGGGTTGGTTTCCTCTATCTCAAAGAAGGCAAAAAGATCAGTCCCCTCTTAACAGGTGGCGGACAAGAAAAGGACCTTCGTTCGACGACTGAGAACTTAGCTGGAATTGCAGCGACTGCCAAGGCCTTGCGCTTGGCGATGGAGCGTCAAGAGGATTTTGAGCGTAAATGCCATCAGTTGAAGGAAGTCATTCGTGAGGAATTAACTCATTACCCAGATGTGACTGTCTTCTCAGGAGATGAGGGCTTTGCACCCCATATCTTAACTTTTGGTATTAAGGGAGTGCGAGGAGAAGTCATCGTCCACGCTTTCGAAGAGTATGAGATTTATATCTCGACAACCTCTGCCTGTTCTTCCAAGGCTGGCAAACCAGCTGGAACCCTGATCGCTATGGGAGTCGATAAGGCTCTGGCGCAAACAGCTGTCCGTCTTAGCCTCGATCTCGAAAATGACATGAGTCAGGTCGAGCAATTTTTGACCAAGTTCAAACTGATCTATGAAAAGACGCGAAAGGTGCGTTAAGGAAAAGAAAAGGAAGTTACTATGCCATTAACTTATTCAGAAATTATGATCCGCTATGGGGAGCTTTCTACTAAAGGAAAGAACCGGATGCGCTTTATTAATAAATTGCGTAATAATATCTCAGATGTCTTGTCCATTTACCCAGCTGTCAAAGTGACAGCCGATCGGGACCGGGCCCATGCCTATCTAAATGGAATGGATTATGAACAGGTAGCTGAATCCCTCAAACAGGTCTTCGGGATTCAAAATTTTTCACCCGTTTACAAGATTGAAAAATCAGTCCCAGCCTTGATTTCAGCCGTTCAAGAAATCATGCAGGATATTTACCAAGAAGGGATGACCTTCAAGATTTCCAGCAGACGAAGTGACCATTCTTTTGAGTTGGATAGCCGTGAGCTCAACCAAACCTTGGGTGGCGCTGTCTTTGAAGCGATCCCAAGTATCCAAGCCCAAATGAAAAAACCGGATATCAACCTCCAAGTAGAGATCCGGGAAGAAGCAGCCTATATCTCTTATGAAACCATTAAGGGAGCAGGTGGTCTGCCAGTTGGGACATCTGGTAAAGGCATGCTCATGCTATCTGGTGGGATTGATTCTCCAGTAGCGGGTTACCTAGCCTTGAAGCGTGGTGTGGACATCGAGGCGGTCCACTTTGCTAGCCCGCCTTATACCAGCCCGGGTGCGCTGAAAAAAGCCCACGATTTAACTCGTAAATTGACCAAGTTTGGGGGCAATATCCAGTTTATCGAAGTACCTTTTACTGAGATTCAAGAAGAGATTAAAGCCAAGGCGCCGGAAGCTTATCTCATGACCCTGACCCGTCGCTTTATGATGCGCATTACAGACCGTATCCGTCAAATCCGTGGAGGCCTAGTCATCATCAATGGGGAAAGTCTTGGTCAGGTAGCTAGCCAAACGCTAGAGAGCATGCAGGCTATCAATGCCGTGACCAATACGCCCGTCATTCGTCCAGTGGTGACTATGGACAAGTTGGAGATTATCGATATCGCCCAAGCCATCGACACCTTTGAAATCTCCATCCAGCCTTTCGAAGATTGCTGTACCATCTTTGCTCCGGATCGTCCAAAGACCAATCCAAAACTCAAAAATGCGGAGAAGTATGAGGAACGTATGGACGTGGAAGCTTTGGTGGAGCGGGCTGTCGCAGGTATCATCGTGACAGAAATCACGCCTCAAGCGGAAGCGGATGAAGTCGATGAGCTGATTGAGGATTTGTTGTAAGAGATGAAGGTGATCAGATCTCACTAAGAGCCCTGACCACTGGCGTGAGTTTGATAAAGAAAAATAGCACCCTTGAATGTAGATGCGATGCTTCTAGCTTCAAGGGTGCTTTTCTAATGTAAGGGGGACTTAATTCTGTCCTTCTTTGAGTGCTGCTTGAGCGACGGCTAGTCTAGCAGCAGGAACCCGGTAAGGAGAGCAGGAAACGTAGGTGACTTGTATGTCTTGGAAGAAGGAGATTGAAGAAGGATCTCCGCCAACTTCGCCACAGATACCGATAGTGAGGTTCGGTTTTACTTGACGGGCCTTGCTGATAGCAATTCTCATTAATTCACCGACTCCCTCCCTATCGATTTTTTGGAAGGGGTCAAAAGAAAGAATATCCTTGTCCTTGTAGTGGCCGATGAACTTGCCAATATCATCCCGAGAGAAGCCATAGGTCATCTGGGTCAAGTCATTGGTGCCAAAGCTGAAGAAATCTGCTTCTTGAGCCAGCTTATCAGCAGTTAGGCAGGCGCGGGGCAGTTCAATCATGGTACCAATTTCATAAGGGAATGGCTCCTGACCATACTGTTTGAAAAGCTGTTCAATATGCTGAACAAGATACTCTTTGATACATGCTAATTCTTTTTGATCAGCAATTAAAGGAACCATGATTTCCGGCTTAATCTTTTGACCTTCTTGATGCAATTTGATAGCACTTCTAAAAATAGCTTCTGTCTGCATCTTGTAGATATCCGGCTTGGTTATGCCGAGACGGCAACCCCGGTGTCCCAACATCGGATTGCTTTCCTGCAGACTTTCAATACGGTCGGCAAGTTTATCAGGAGATTTTTTTAGTTTGCTTGCTAATAATGCAATTTCTTGGGAATCCTTAGGTAGAAACTCATGCATAGGTGGATCGAGCAGGCGGACAATCATCGGTTTATCTTGGACGGTTTGGAACATTTGGTAGAAATCTTTTTCTTGGAATTCTAGGAGCTTATTGAGGGCTTCTTTTGTTTCTTTTTCGGTATCCGCTAAGATGAGGCGACGCATTTCAAGAATCCGTTCTTGTCCAAAGAACATGTGTTCCGTCCGGGCCAACCCGACCCCTTTGGCCCCAAAGTTCATGGCGGTCGTCAAGTCTTTGACGGTTTCTGCATTGGCTCGAACTTGGAGGATGGCGACTTCATCTGCCCAAACAAGCAAGCGCTGGAGGTCTTGGTTGTTCTCAACTAGGACAGTAGGAAGTTCGCCACGATAAATGCGACCAGAATAACCATCGACGGAGATGAGATCTCCCTCCCTTAGTACCAGATTGCCACAGGAAAGGGTTTTATTTTCTTCACTGATAGTCAATTCCCCGCAACCTGCGACACAGCAAGTTCCCATGCCACGAGCTACAACAGCAGCGTGGGAGGTCATTCCCCCTTGGCTGGTAACAATAGCTTGGCTGACAATCATGCCTTCAATATCTTCTGGGGAAGTTTCTTGCCGAACCAGGATGACTTTATTACCTTCTTGATCGATTTCTTTAGCTCGGTCGGCGGTAAAGACGATTTGGCCAGTAGCTGCACCTGGACTGGCTGGTAGGCCTTGAGCTAAGAAGGGTGATTTCTCTAAAGCAGTTTCTTCAAAGACTGGATGAATCAGTTGACTGATGGAAGTAGGAGCGACTCTCAGGAGAGCTTCTTCCTTACTAATTAGACCTTGATCCACCATATCTAGAGCAATCTTTAAAGAAGCTTTGGCTGTTCGTTTACCATTTCGGGTTTGGAGGATGTAGATCTTGCCTTTCTCAATGGTAAATTCAATATCTTGCATATCCTTATAGTGATTTTCAAGGATCTTGGCGTAGTCTCTGAAAGCCTGATAGGTTTCAGGTTGGATTTCTTTTAAGGCTGCAATCGGCTCAGGAGTGCGGATCCCAGCGACCACATCTTCCCCTTGAGCATTGAGCAAAAATTCACCAAACAGTTCTGTCTCACCAGTTGCAGGGTTTCTAGTGAAGCAAACCCCTGTACCACTGGCTTGGTCACTATTTCCAAAGACCATGGCCTGGACATTGACAGCTGTTCCTAAATCATGAGGGATCTGATGAAGCTCCCGATAAATTCTAGCCCGATTGTTGTTCCAGGATTTGAAGACAGCTTGGATGGCAGCGAAGAGTTGTTCATGAGGGTTCTCAGGAAATTCTTGCTTGTGTTTGGAGTAGAGATCTTTATAGTGCTGGATCAATTCCTGTTGCTGGGCTAGGTCAAAATCATGGACCTTTTTATTCTGTTTTTGTTCAAAAGCTGCTAGTTGATCATCAAAAAGTCCCTTATCGATGCCATAGACTACATCAGCAAACATCTGGAGTAGACGGCGATAGCAGTTGTAGGCAAAATCTAGATTGGTTTCTTTGGCCAGTAATTGAGTCCGCTGATCATTGAGACCAAGATTGAGAATGGTATCCATCATCCCAGGCATAGAAAATTTAGCCCCGCTTCTGACAGACACTAAGAGTAAGTGAGGATCTTCTCCGCTAAAAGACTTACCCGTTTTTTCTTCAAGTTTAGCAACCGCTTTCAAAACTTCCTCTTTCAAAGAGGACTCAAAGAAGTCGGGATTATCGAGATAGTGGATACAACTTTTTGTGGTGATGGTAAATCCAGGAGGAACCGGTAGTCCCAGATGGCTCATCTCAGCTAAATTAGCGCCTTTCCCACCCAGTAGATCATTGGCCTTCGCACTTCCTTCTTCGAAGGAGTAAATCCATTTTGTCATATAAGCCTCCAAAAAACTAAATATGTGTCATATTTAAGACAAAATCATTGTATTATACATCACATATATTTGTCAAACAAAACATACATCTTTTTATGTTGACTAATTGGATTATTCTGCTATAATGTTTATTAAAAATGATGATTATTTAAAACTAAATGATGAAAATATGACAAATATTGCTTTAGAGATGCCTGATATCATCATCATGGAGCTAGAAATAGAAAGGCTAGGAAATTTTGAAATTAAGTGAACGACAAAAGAAAATAGTTGAAATTGTAAAAATGCATCAGCCCTTAAGTGGGGAGAAGATTTCTGATTTATTGGATATTTCAAGAGCGACCCTGCGACCAGATTTGTCCTTTTTGACCTTGGTTGGTATATTGAAAGCGACTCCCAAAATTGGCTATACTTATTCTGGATTAGATCTCGAAACACTTTTCTTTTTTGATACTTTTCAAAAAGAAGTGGCAGAGATCATGACCTCTCCTGTATTAGTCACCCATGATTCCTATATTCAGGATGCCATTATCACCCTATTTATGTATGATGCCGATGTCCTTTATGTTATCGATGAAGACAAGCTCTTACTGGGTATTATGTCCCGTAAAGATTTATTGAGGGCATCTCTTAATTCGAGTATCCAGACCACCCCTGTAGCAGTTTGTATGACTCGAATGCCACATATCATTACCTGTACAAAAGACATGAACATCCTAGAAGCGGCTGCCCTCTTGCAGGATCATGCCATCGATTCCTTACCGGTAGTCGATGAGGATAATAACCGAAAAATTGTGGGAACGGTGACCAAATCAGTCTTGCTCGATTACATTATCTTACAAGCAAGAAATGCTGAACTGAAGAGTGAAGAGGAATAAATATGAAAAAAGAGATCATTGTATATAGTATTTCAGATTCTTTGGGAGGGACTTCCCAAAAATTATTGTCAGCAGTTACCGCACAGTATCCAGATATCATTTTTAATAATAGTTACCGTTTCCCTTTTATCAATCAAGAAGAGGAACTCTTGGATATCTTATATGATGCCTTGAAGGATAATGCACTTGTCATCAGCACCTTGGTCAATAGTCAGTTAGCATCAGTAGCTAGAGAATTTAGCCAAAAAAATGGTCTGGCTTATTTAGATCTCATGCATCCATTCTTTGAAATCATCCAAGAAAAGACCGGAACCAGACCAATCGAAGTTCCAGGAACCTTGCACCGCCTGGACAGTGATTATTTTAAAAAGATTTCAGCAATCGAATTCGCTGTGAAATATGATGACGGTAAGGCACCCCAGGGGTTTTTAGAAGCCGATTTGGTCCTGCTTGGTGTTTCCCGTACCTCAAAAACTCCCCTGAGTATTTACCTGGCCAATAAGGGCTACAAGGTTGCAAATCTACCTTTGATCCCAGAAGTTCCCTTACCTCAGGTCTTAGATAAGGTTGACTCTCGTCGTTTGATTGGTCTGATCTGTGAGCCCGAAAAATTAATGAAAGTTCGAAGTCATCGCTTGGATTCTTTAGGATTAACACAAGAAACAAGTTATACGGATTTAGAAAAAATCTATCAAGAATTGGATTATTCCAAGAAGGTCTTTAAACAATATGGCGCTCAAGTCATCAATATGACGGATAAATCGATTGAAGAGACAGCTTTCCTAATTGAGGAGCAAGTAAAAAAGATGAACTGATTCTTGAATCAGCCTAGATTGGGTTGTAACTGCAGATTCCTTGGAGAAATGATATGGAGCAATATAAGCGTATTTTACTAGAGAAATTTGATTCTCGTCAAAAAGTCATTACTGAACTCACTAATCTTGAGGCCATTTTAAACCTACCCAAAGGGACAGAGCTCTACATAAGTGATATTCATGGAGAATTTGCGGCTTTTGATTATATTTTGAGAAGTTGCGCTGGAATTTTAAATGAGAAAATTAATGATTGCTTTGCAGCTTCCTTGTCACAAGAGGAAAAGAACACACTGTCAGCTCTGGTATCTTATCCAGAGAGGGTTTTGGAAGAAGTGAATAAGGAGAAAGAGTGGTATAAATCAACGATTTCTCAACTCTTGACTCTATTGAGTTTTGTAGCAGCTAAATATAGCCGTTCCAAACTGAGAAAGGCCTTGCCCCAGGAATATGCATATATCATTGAAGAATTGATCTATAGTGATCTTACGCTAGCCGATAAACATTCTTATTACCAGACTATCTTAAGTTATGTTATTGAACTAAGAGAAGCGGATCCCTTTATCTTGGGAATTGCCAGCAGTATTCGTCGCTTATTGATAGATCACCTGCATGTGGTAGGAGATATTTTTGATAGAGGGGCTGGAAGTGCCCAGGTAATGGATGAGCTCCTTCAGTTTCATTCCTTAGATATTCAATGGGGCAATCACGATATCATTTGGATGGGAGCTTTCTTTGGATCCAAGGCCTGTTTATTGAATGTATTGCGCATTGCAGCACGGTACGGTTATTTATGGGATATCGAAAAAGCCTACGGCTTAAACATTCGATCCTTAACCCTGTTTGCGGATAAAACCTACAAAGCCAATCCTAAGTTTAGGCCCATCCTTGGGACAAGAGCAGAGGAATTTACAGCTGAAGAAATATTGCAGCTGGAAAAAGTCCATCAAGCGCTGGCCATTCTCCAATTTAAGATAGAAACTCAATTGATGAAGAGACGGCCGGAATTTCAGATGGACAATCAAATCTTGCTGGATAACATTGATTATTGGAAGAATACAATCAGCATTGACGGGAACAGCTATTCCTTGAAAAACACCTGCTTCCAAACCATAGATCGGGAAAATCCTTCTGAATTATCCTTAGAGGAAAAACAAATAGTAGACAGCATGCTGGCTTCCTTCCAAGGATCTCCCAAAATGGCCAAACATATGGAGCTGTTAATGAAAAAAGGTTCCATGTATAAGGTTTACAACCACCACTTGCTTTTTCATGGCTGTATTCCCTTGAAACCCTCTGGGGAATTTCAACCTCTAGTTCTTCATCAAGCCCAGTATGCTGGGAAAGAATTACTAGACTTTTTCGAATACCATATTCGACTTGCAGCAAAAAACAAAGAAGTTGGGGACGACCTTTCAACCGATATAGTATGGTATTGCTGGCGAGGGCACTTATCTCCTCTCTTTGGGAAGAATAAGATGACGACCTTCGAACGGTATTTTATTGAGGAGACAGAAACGCATAAGGAAATAGAAAATGAGTATTTTAGCTATCGCAATTCAAAAAAGATTTGCCAATTAATTTTAGAAGAATTTGGTCTTGAAGCCAAGGTATCTCGCATTGTGAATGGACATACACCAGTGAAGACAGGAAAAGGGGAATCGCCTATTCGAGGTGAAGGCCTACTCTTTGTCATTGATGGGGGTCTTTGCGAAGCATATCAAAAGAAGACAGGTACAGCAGGCTATTCACTCCTTAATAATTCCTATGGTTTTCAACTGGTAACCCACCAGCCCTTCCAAGACATTCAAAAGGTAGTAGATTCGCCATTTGAGCAAACTTCCTTGAAGAGGGTAATTGAAGACCTGGAGGACCGTACCCTCATCCAATCCACCACCATCGGTCAGAACTTACTAGAACAACAGCAAGAACTGATCCAATTGCTCCATGAATTTTATGATGGGTGAGATCATTCATCAAAGGAAACAACTAAATCATAAATAGCTCCTTTATAAAGATAGCTGAGATTTATAGAAGCCGTTTAATTCTTGTAAACACTTAAAAGAAATTTTTAAAAGAAAATCCGTTTTCAAGGAACAAAAATGCTTGTCTTTGTCTGATAGAAGTGATATACTTAGAGAGTTGACTATGCACATGCCTGTGCAACCGCTCGATCATCGTTGCTCATCCTTTGAGCTTAAGTGGTTCGTCCCACGATGCTAGGCGAGTCTTCACAAAATACGGGGAAACCCAAAAATACATAGGAGGTGCATAATGAGCACATACGCAATCATTAAAACTGGCGGAAAACAAGTTAAAGTTGAAGTTGGTCAAGCAGTCTACGTTGAAAAATTGAACGTTGAAGCTGGTCAAGAAGTTACATTTAACGAAGTTGTTCTTGTTGGTGGTGAAAACACTGTTGTCGGAACTCCACTTGTTTCAGGAGCTACTGTTGTTGGAACTGTTGAAAAACAAGGAAAACAAAAGAAAGTTGTTACTTACAAGTACAAACCTAAAAAAGGTAGCCACCGTAAACAAGGTCACCGTCAACCTTACACTAAAGTTGTCATCAACGCAATCAACGCTTAATTTTTAGGAGAACACATGATACAAGCAGTCTTTGAACGAGCCGAAGATGGCGAGCTGAGGAGTGCAGAAATTACTGGTCACGCCGAAAGTGGCGAATACGGCTTAGATGTCGTGTGTGCATCGGTTTCTACGCTTGCCATTAACTTTGTCAACTCAGTTGAGAAATTTGCAGGCTATGAACCGGAACTAGAATTAAACGAAGAAGAGGGTGGCTTCATGCGGGTCACAATCCCGACAGACATTCCACCTCATCAAAGAGAAATGACCCAACTATTCTTTGAATCATTTTTCTTAGGGATGGCAAACTTATCGGAGAACTCATCCGAGTTCGTCCAAACAAGAGTTATCACAGAAAACTAACATGGAGGAAAACAATTATGTTGAAATTGAATCTTGCTAACTTGCAACTTTTCGCCCACAAAAAAGGTGGAGGTTCTACATCAAACGGACGTGATTCACAAGCTAAACGTCTTGGAGCTAAAGCAGCTGATGGACAAACTGTAACAGGTGGATCTATCCTTTACCGTCAACGCGGTACTCACATCTACCCAGGTGTGAACGTTGGACGTGGTGGAGACGATACTTTGTTCGCTAAAGTTGAAGGCGTAGTACGCTTCGAACGCAAAGGTCGCGATAAGAAACAAGTTTCTGTTTACCCAATCGCAAAATAAAAAGCGAAGAAACGGATTTAAAAACTCTCTGATTCATCAGAGAGTTTTTTTGCTATGTGTAAATTATTAGTTGCTTATCTGATTTCTAATAAGTCTTTTTATTTTTCATAAATTCAGATCATAAAAAAATTTTTAAAACTTTCCTTAGGTGAGTACGGACGTCAGCGAACTTCTACGAAGTTCCATGACTTAGTTTTGAACCTAAGGTTTCAAAACTCCCGAGTGCTTGAAACATGATTGTTTCAAGCACTTTTCTCACAGCGGAAAGTTTCAAAATTTGCTTGAAATACTCCATCAAATAGAAATTATTTAATACTTAACACTTTTCTTATAATATTTATGAGTAAAAATTCCACTCCTAGTCTCTCTCTCTCGATTGATGTCCCTATCTTTTTTCATCCTCTAGATTATGGTATAATGGAGTGATATTGTTAGAAGGAAGAAGACATGAATATTCAACAATTACGCTATGTTGTCGCGATTGCCAATAGTGGTACTTTTCGTGAAGCAGCTGAAAAAATGTACGTCAGTCAGCCGAGTCTGTCCATCTCTGTGAGAGACTTGGAGAAGGAACTGGGCTTTAAGATTTTCCGTCGGACTAGTTCAGGGACTTTCTTGACCCGCCGCGGGATGGAATTTTATGAAAAGGCCCAAGAATTGGTCAAGGGCTTTGATGTTTTTCAAAACCAATATGCCAATCCTGAGGAAGAAAAGAAGGAATTCTCAATCTCGAGTCAGCACTATGATTTCCTTCCCCCTTTGATTACCCAATTCTCAGTCCTTTATCCTGAGAATAAAGACTTCCGGATTTTTGAGTCTACGACAGTTCAAATCCTGGATGAAGTGGCTCAGGGTCATAGTGAATTGGGGATTATCTACCTCAATAAGCAAAATACTAAAGGGATCATGCAACGGGTGGATAAATTGGGCTTGGAAGTCGTTGACCTGATTCCTTTCCAGACCCATATCTATTTGCGTAAGGGCCATCCATTAGCCAAGAAAGAATCCTTAGTGATGGAGGACTTGGCACACCTACCGACTGTTCGCTTTACCCAGGAAAAGGATGAGTATCTCTACTATTCGGAGAACTTTGTCGATACGAGTAGCAGTTCCCAGCTCTTCAATGTGACGGACCGCGCAACCCTGAATGGGATCTTAGAGCGGACCGATGCCTATGCGACTGGTTCTGGCTTCTTGGATAGCCAGTCGGTGAATGGGATTACGGTTATCCCCTTGATCGATGATCTGAATAATAAAATGGTCTATGTCAAACGGGAAGAGGTAGATCTCTCACCAGTGGCTGAGAAGTTTGTCCAAGTCATGGAAGCTTACTTTGATGAGAAGAGGTAGGCAATGAAGAGAAAAGTAAGTATTTTTATTAGTATCCTCCTCTTGATCCTTCTGGATCAAGCGGTGAAGGGATATGTCGTCAAGGAAATCCCACTGGGGGGTATGCGTCGCTTCATTCCCAAAGTGGTCAGTTTGACCTACCTCAAGAACTCTGGAGCGGCCTTCTCCATGCTAGAAAACCAACAGTGGTTCTTTACCATCATTACTTTGATTGCGATGGGGGCAGCCTTTGTCTATCTCTATCGTCATATCAAAGGCTCCATTTGGCTTTTGTTGGGGTTGACCTTGATTATTTCAGGGGGAATTGGCAACTTTATTGACCGGCTCCGTCAGGGCTTTGTCGTCGATATGTTCCACTTGGATTTTATGAATTTTGCCATCTTCAATGTAGCGGATATCTATTTAACCATCGGGGTGGGACTGCTACTGATTTATCTATTGAGAGAGGAGAGCCATGGAAGTTAGAGTAGAAGTCGCTGGAGCGCGACTGGATAAGGCCGTCTCAGAGTTGACTGAACTCTCACGTGGCTTGGCCAATGAGCAGATCAAGGAAGGAAAGATCCTCGTCAATGGTCAAGTCAAAAAGGCCAAATATACCGTAAAAGAAGGGGATGTTATCAGCTATGAAGTCCCTCAAGTGGAAGAAGTGACCTACGAGGCAGAAGATATTCCCTTAGAGATTGTCTATCAAGATGCGGATGTCGCAGTGGTCAACAAGCCCCAGGGCATGGTGGTCCATCCGAGTGCCGGTCATACCAGTGGGACCCTGGTCAATGCCCTTATGTATCACATCAAGGACTTGTCAGGGATCAATGGTGAGCTTCGTCCGGGGATCGTCCATCGGATTGACAAGGACACCTCTGGCCTTCTCATGGTGGCCAAGAATGATGTGGCCCATGTAGCCTTGGCAGATGAGCTCAAGGCTAAGAAGTCCCTGCGCAAGTATTGGGCTATTGTCCACGGCAATCTTCCCAACGATCGGGGTGTCATTGAGGCGCCGATTGGACGGAGTGACAAGGACCGCAAGAAGCAGGCTGTGACAGCCAAAGGAAAACCAGCTCTGACCCGTTTCCGTGTCTTGGAGCGTTTCGGAGATTATAGCTTGGTCGAGTTGCAATTGGAGACAGGCCGGACCCACCAGATTCGGGTTCACATGGCCTACATTGGCCATCCGGTCGCTGGTGATGAAGTCTATGGCCCTCGCAAGACTTTGAAAGGCCATGGCCAGTTCCTCCATGCCAAGACACTGGGCTTTACCCATCCTCGGACGGGAGAAGTCATGGAGTTCTCAGTGGAGGTACCGGAGATCTTCCAAGAAACCTTGGAGCAGCTCCGTCAAGGATAAGCATTCAATCATCAAAACGAGTTTACCTACTGTGGTTAAACTCGTTTTTTTGTGGGGAAACGGCGCTCCTGGTCTGCTCTTAGTAATTTTTAAGGCTTTCATGGTATAATGTTACAATCGAAGGCGGAGAGTTTGGCCTAGGCTGTGAGATGGGGATCTCGACCCAGAAGTTGCATGCGCGTGGTCCCATGGGCTTGCGTGAGCTGACCAGTTATAAGTATCTGGTCACTGGAAATGGTCAAGTGAGGTAAGTCATGAAAGTAGCATTTATCGGTCTTGGGAATATGGGAGCTAGTCTGGCCAAAGCGGTCGCAAAAGAAGTGGCTGCGAAAGATCTGCTCTTGGTCAACCGCTCCCCTCAAAAAGTGCAAGAGTTTATCGGCCAGTATGGGGGAACAGCGTCTCATGTTCAACAGGCCTTTGAAGAGGCGGAGGTCATTTTCTTAGGGGTCAAACCCTACCAGATCTGTCCTCTCCTAGAAGAGTACCAAACTGTCCTGTCTCAACGTTCCAATCTCTTACTGGTTTCCATGGCTGCAGGCTTAGAGCTGGACAAAATGGAGGGTGTGGTTAAAAATGATCGCGTGGGGCTCATTCGCATCATGCCCAATACGCCCGTAGCCATTGGTCAAGGGGTTATCAGTCTGGCTCGCTCTCAAGCAGTGACAGACCAGCAAGTAGCCCAGGTCAACCAGCTCTTAGCAAGAGCAGGGGCCCTCTACGAAATCGAGGAAACATTAATGGATCCTGCAACGGCTGTCGCAGGCTGTGGTCCAGCCTTTGTCTATCAGATGATCGAGGCGATGGCAGATGCAGGAGTAAGCTTAGGCCTTACTCGAGAGCAAGCCTTACAGATGGCGGCCCAGACCTTCCAAGGAGCTAGTCAAATGGTCCTAGAGACAGGCGAGCACCCAGCCCGCTTGCGAGATGAAGTTTGTAGCCCAGGTGGCTCTACCATCGCAGGAGTCAATCGCTTAGAACAAGTCGGCTTACGGGGTAACATTATTGCAGGAGTGGAAGCAGCTTACAAACGCACCCAGGAAATGGGACAAGAGGCAGCGAAGAAATAGAAAAAAAGATTGGTTCTGGCCAATCTTTTTTACGTTAGAGCGACTCTATTTCTACCAAACCGTTTTCGGTCAGACGATAGATTTTTTGGCAGACTTCTTTGAGGAAGGTCCGGTCATGGGAGACTGTAACTAGTCCGCCTGGGTAGTCTGCGAATAGGCGTCGAATTTCTGGTTGGGAAGTGGGGGAAAAATTGCGGGTAGGCTCGTCCAAGAGCAGAAACTGGGGACTTGTGAGTACTAGTTGCAGGAGAAAGAGTTTTCCTTGCTGGCCACCAGAAAGTTCTGAGATCGGATGGTGCATTTCCGAATAGGTAAAGTTGAGGGAGGCTAAATGCAATTGAATGGTGTTGATTTCTTCGCGATCGCCTGAATGCTGTAGAAATTGAACCGGTGTCTGAGTCAAAGGAAGGCCTTCAGTGTAATCTTGAGGCATATAGGCAGTACGGATGCTCTCATTCTTCTGTAAGATCTCCCATATCATTTTTAGGAAAGTGGATTTCCCTACACCGTTAGAACCGATAATCCCTATTTTGTCCTGCCCTTGAAGAGTGAGGGAGAGGTTCTTAATCAGGACCCGATCACCAATTGCGAGCTCTTCCTGATCTAAGAGAAGGACTCGTTTTTGAGGAGACAAGGGAGTGAGGTGAGGAAAATGCAGATTGATGACTTCCTCATCATAGGGTTGGGGAGTCATAGATTGGAATACTCGCTCGTAGCGCTTTTCTTGTGAGAGGAGGGACTTCATTTTCTTTGCTAGGAGACGTCCGGCAGTGCTATCCTTGGTGTTTCGTAAGGAAGTTTCAACTTGCTGACGGACGCGGCGATGCTTCTCCATTGTTTTCTTGTAGGTTCGTTGATCATTGGCAGCTTGCTGAGTCTGTTGCTTGAATTGTTGCTCCCTCTGGCTACTGTAGTCTTGATAGCCTAGGTGCTCCACAATCGTTTCAGCCTCCTTGAGGTGTTTGATCTGTCTTAGGTGGATGATCGTATCCGCCGTCTGCGTCAAAAAATCCTCATGATGGGAAATAAATAGGATGGTTTGGAGGCTCGTTTGGATCATCTGCTGGAGCCAGTCCAGGGTTTCCAAATCCAGATCATTTGAAGGTTCATCTAAAAATAACAATTCATGAGGACGACAAAGTTCGTGAAGCAGTTGGACTTTAAGGGCTTCTCCTCCAGATAGACTTCCAATAGCTTGGTCGCTTGTAAATCGGTTGCTATCAAACTGCAATTGATCAGCCAGTCTGTAGAGGGTGGCATAGTCTAGCTCGTCTTCTCCAAAAAAATATTCTTCCAATGTTTTTCCCTTCAATGCTTCCGGCAAAGTCTGGGGAATATAGGCATAGGAGTGAAAAGAAGTGGTGATTTCGCCTTCTATGGTCAGATAATCTGGTAGGGATTTTGGGGACATGAGGACTTGAAGTAAGGAAGATTTTCCATTTCCTTCTTCGCCAATAATGGCAACTTTTTCTCCTTCATGAATGGTTAGGGACAGATCGCGAACCAAATCTCGTAAATCTTTTGTATGGCGGATGGTGAGGTGGGATAGTTTTAGCATAAGATTCCTTTCTACTGGGACAAAAAACAGCTCTACCTATTTAGTAGAGCTGTATTCAAGTGGAACCCAAGCAGAAAAAGACCTAATATAGCCAACAAGAAGTTGGAGAATAGGCAAGAGGGTACACAAAAAGAGATAGAACAAGCAGTCCACTAAATAAAGTATCTTATTTAACGAAACTTAGTTGTTCATATCTCCTTACCTCCGAATGTGATTAGCTTTATTCTATTCCTTTCATTCCTTCTTGTCAAGGAAATCCTTACTTTACCCTCCCTTTTCTGCTCGGGCTTTGGTGCGAAATGTGGTATAATAAAGGTTATGCAAGCTAAACCGTCCTCTGCCTATGTGCATATTCCATTTTGTACCCAGATTTGTTATTATTGTGACTTTTCGAAGGTTTTTATCAAGAATCAGCCGGTCGATGCCTATCTGGAACACCTAATCCAGGAGACGCGGTCTTATGAGATTGGCAAACTCCGGACCCTCTACATCGGTGGTGGGACCCCGACAGCTCTATCTGCCCAGCAACTGGCCTATCTCTTGACAGAATTGCCCAAGGTCATGGACCTATCGGAGGTAGAGGAGTTTACCATCGAGGCCAATCCTGGAGATCTGGATCCAGATAAGATCGCAGTCCTCAAGGACTCTCAGGTCAATCGGGTCTCTCTGGGAGTCCAAACCTTTGATAATAAAATGCTGAAGAAGATTGGTCGGAGCCACCAGGAGCAGGATATCTATGACAATATCCGTCACCTCAAGCAGGCTGGCTTTAATAATATTTCGATCGACTTGATCTATGCTCTGCCCGGTCAGACCATGGACCAGGTCAAGGAAAATGTCGCTAAGGCGATCGATCTGGACATTCCCCACATGAGTCTCTATAGCTTGATTTTAGAGAACCACACGGTCTTTATGAATCGGATGAGACGGGGCAAGCTTCCTCTACCGAAAGAGGAGCTGGAAGCAGAGATGTTTGAGTACATCATTGAAGAGTTGGAAAAAGCAGGCTTTGAGCATTATGAGATTTCCAATTTCTCCAAGCCTGGTTTTGAAAGTCGCCACAATCTGGTCTACTGGGATAATGCAGAATACTATGGTCTAGGAGCAGGAGCTTCTGGCTATGTGGATGGGATTCGCTACAAGAATCACGGGCCTATCCGGCATTATCTAGAGGCCGTTGAGGCAGGTAAGGCTCGAATCACAGAGGAACACCTGACACTAGAAGAGAAGATGGAAGAGGAGTTGTTCCTCGGTCTACGGAAAAAAACCGGTGTGTCCAAGGCACGTTTTGAAGAAAAATTCGGTGTGTCCTTTGACCAACGCTATGGACAAGTGGTGGCCAGTCTAACGGAGCAGGGACTTTTGGTTCCAGATGACAAGCAAGTTCGGATGACCAAGAGAGGTTTGTTCCTTGGTGATACCGTAGCAGAGAAATTTATATTGGAGTAAACGATGGCTAAAATTTATCAGTATGACATGAAGGTTCCCTTTGATATGAGCGATGTGAATGGCTTTATCAAGATGCCACAGCTCATCCTCCTGTCCTTGCAGGTCTCAGGCATGCAGTCCATGGAGCTGGGGGTCAGTGACAGGGACTTGCTCGAGCAGCGCAATCTGGTCTGGATCATCACCGACTATGACATCACGGTTCATCGCCTACCGGTTTTTGATGAACTGATTACCATTGAGACTCAAGCCCTCGCCCACAATCGTCTCTTTTGCTACCGTTCCTTTGTCGTTAGAGACCAGAAGGGGGAAGCGATTGTCGAGATGGTGGCGACCTTCGTCTTGATGGACCGGGACAGCCGAAAAGTCCAATCTGTACCGGAGGAGATCACAGAGCCGTATGAGTCACCATTTGAGAAGAAGATCCGCCGTGGTCCACGCTATCCAGAGCTGAATGGGGCTATGGAGCAGGACTACCATGTGCGTTTCTATGATCTAGATATGAACGGCCATGTCAACAACAGCAAGTACTTGGACTGGGTCTTTGAAGTCATGGGAGCGGAATTCCTAACCCAGCATATCCCCAAACGGGTCCATCTCAAGTATGTCAAGGAAGTCTTGCCTGGAGGTATGATCACCTCTAGCGTCGAGCGGGAAGGGATGATCAGCAATCATGTCATCTCATCAGAAGGCCAAATCCACGCCCAAGCCCTCATCACTTGGGAAGAAATAGATAAGGAGACATTATGGAAAAACGAAGATTAAAACAGAAAAAAGAAGACTTGATGGAGGTTCAACGGCGGGTTGTTGCTTATGCTCGTCGTAAGAAAAATCCCCTCTATGTATTAGGAGATGGTTTCTTAACCTTAGTCGCAGCCTTTTATATCTTTATTGAAGAAGCAGTTCGCTTTGTCCGCTATCGGTTGAGTTTTGAAGCCTTTATGCGTTTTCTCAAGGAAGATGTTCGCTGGTATCGTGTTTGGATTCATTTGATTTTGGCCTTTATCCTGCCTGTTGTTGTCTTTTCTTTGAGTATCACCAGCCAATCGGGTAGCTTCTGGAGTAACTTCTTTGATAAGCTCTCCCAAGGTGTCCTCTTTAGTACGACTGTCAGCCTCGCAGCGACTTTAATGACAGATTTTATCGAGACCATGAAGCCTATCCAGGCAGGGAAAGAAAGCAATGAGGAAAAAGAGACTGGAGTCTATACCATTACCATTGATCAGGCTAAGATCGGTGGCTTGATGGTGACCATCGTCATCTTGATGATTTCATCCTTCCTCTTTACTCAGGCTGGAAAAGCAAGTATCAATTTCTTCGGTTTGGTCCTTCAATTTGCCTTATATGGGGCTTGTTTGCTTCTGTATGGAGCAGGAGGCCAGTTTCAGGATCAGGACAAAGTAGCAGAGGAAGCAAGTGAAAAAGGAGACCAAGAATCCCATGACTTATAAGGGTTATTTAATTGACTTAGATGGAACCATCTACAAGGGGAAAGAACGGATCCCAGCTGGGGAAGCCTTTGTTCACGAATTGCAAGAGCGTCAGATCCCCTATCTCTTTGTGACCAACAATACTACTCGGACACCGGAAATGGTTCAAGAGATGCTGGCAGGCCAGTTCAATATCGAAACGCCACTGGATACCATCTATACAGCGACACTAGCAACCATTGATTATATGGTGGACATGAATCTTGGGAAAACTGCCTATGTCATTGGAGATGTGGGCTTGAAACAGGCCATTGCTGAAGCAGGTTTCGTCGAAGATACGGTAAATCCATCCTATGTCGTGGTGGGTCTTGACTGGGAAGTGGACTATGAGAAATTCTCCATCGCGACTTTGGCTATTCAAAAGGGAGCCCATTTCATCGGGACAAATCCAGACCTCAATATCCCGACAGAGCGCGGAATGATGCCAGGGGCTGGTGCTCTAAATGCCCTGATTGAAGCGGCAACGCGCGTGAAGCCAACCTTTATCGGAAAGCCCAATGCCATCATCATGCATAAGGCCATCGCTCACTTGGGACTAGAACGCGAAGAAGTGGTCATGGTAGGTGACAATTACCTGACTGACATTCGAGCAGGGATTGACAATGGCATTCCTACTTTGCTGGTGACGACTGGCTTTACCAAGCCAGAAGAAGTGCCAGACCTGCCCTTGCCACCAACGCACGTCCTATCGAGCTTAGCGGAGTGGGATTTCGATGCGTGACCGGTTAAACGTAACGGGCTTTGTCCTCTGGCTCTTAGCAACGGTGATTTTGGGGACCATTCTACTAGCCTGGTTGATCTATCCCATGGAGATTGGCTGGTTACGAATTCAGAATCGGACCGGTTTGGCTCCAACAGTCATCCAGAAGAATTTTCAGATCCTTATGCAGTATTTGACCAGTCCTTTTACCTGGAAGCTGGACATGCCGGATTTTCCATCCTCTCCGGATGGTCTCCATCATTTTCAAGCAGTAAAATACCTCTTTCACCTGACCCAGGCCCTGTTCTTGGTCTTGTTGCCAGTAGCTGTACGATTTATTCGAACAGTGATGCGTAAGGGCTACGCAGGCCTCTATCGCCCTTTATTTGGTGGGATGGTCCTCTTGCCTATCGCCATAGGAGGAGTGACCCTCTTTATTGGCTTTGATCAATTCTTTACCCTCTTTCACCAAGTCCTTTTTGTCGGAGATGCTACCTGGCTCTTTGATCCTTATCGGGATCCGATTATTCTAGCTTTACCGGAGGACTATTTCCTACATGCCTTTCTGATTTTCTTTGTATTGTATGAAGGGGCTTTTGGATGGTGCTACGGGTGGAGTCGGAAAAGAAAAACAGTAGATTAGTGGAGTGAATGGATGAAACAGTTCAATCGATTTATAGACCCCAAAAAGGATTTGGGAAGCTTTTCAGGGATGGTTTGCCTCTATCTCTTGGTCATGGTCTTTGTCAGCATCATTTCGACCTTTGCCGTTACCCTCTTTATGTTTGGACGGTATGGATTGGAGATGGCAGAGAAGCAGGAGTATGTAGAAAAAATCATCAATGGAAATGGGATTAGCTACTTGATATCTGTCAGTATAGGTGTCCTCCTATTTGCCCTTTATCGGCAAGGATCCCTCTTCAAAGGAGATGTGAGACAAAAGGGACGCAAGATGACCTGGCAGACTTTCTTAGTGTTCATTGCCTTCTTGGGGTTTGCCCAATTGGCTTCTAGTGCCTTATCTCAGCTATTGGACCACATGATGGAAACCTTGGGCTTTTTCAAGCCTCAAGAGGACATGTCTGAGCAACTCAGCCAATCTTGGAGCCTCTTGCTCTATGCGACCCTAATAGGTCCTATCACAGAGGAATTGGTATTCCGGGCCGCTGGACTGAGAGCCTTAGAAAAGTATGGAAAAGTCTTTGCGATCGTCATGACAGCCTTGGCTTTTGGAATGTTCCATGCCAATTTTGATCAATTGTTCTTTGCGACAATTATCGGCTTTGGCTTTGGCTACTTGACTTTCGAGTATTCGATCTGGTGGGCTATTTTCTACCATATCTTTAACAACCTGGTCCTCTCTCAAGGGCTTCATTACCTTGGTACGCATGTCAATATGAATGTAGCCGAGTGGGTTCAAATTCTAGTCTTTTTAGGTGGAACCATCTCCTTTACCATCGTCTTGATTTTAAAGAGAAAAGCTATTTTTCACTACATACAAGAAAACCGACCAGCACCAGGTGTCTTCCAAAGAAGCATGTATTCCTTCTGGTTTTGGGTCTTGGTCCTTGGGACAACTCTTATGTCCTTACTTCCATATTTAAGAGGATATTAATATCAAAGAGGGGGCGTTTTAGATCCCTAACAGATTGAAGATAAAGTCTTCTAAAAAATTTTCCTTAGGTGAGTACGGACGTCAGCGAACTTCTACGAAGTTCCATGACTTAGTTTTGAGTCTAAGGTCTCAAAACTCCCGAGTGCCTGAAATTCGAATTATTTCAGGCACTTTTCTCACAGCGGAAAGTTTTTTATCTTCTTAAATAACTAAAATAGTCATTTTTTTATAAACATCTAACTATTTTATTTAAAACAATAGTTTGTTTCCACTGAAATAAAGAAAGTGGAAGTGGAAAATTAAAAATTGGAATGAACGAATTTTAAAATATTAAAAATTGGAACAAAGTCTACTGATGAAAAATAAATCTAAAAAATGGAAATGGTTTTTGTTGATTATTCCTGCACTTATGATTTTAGGGATTATCACGAATACTCTTGATGATATGAAATCAAAAGATGGAATTTATTATCTGACAGTAAAAAATGAATCTACTAAAACAGCCTCACTAGATAAAACATCATGGATAAAAATAGAAGGAGAGCAGATCACTCTAAAGGAAGGTAGTTCAGAACGTACCTACTCTTATGATACTGAAAATGATGAATTTGTTAGAGATTCTGTGAAGTATTCTTGTTTGATATATGATGGAATTTTAACACTTTCAGGAGATCAGCCACAAGGTGAATTGCCTGAATATGTCAGCCCTAATAGCAGTTGGTATTCGGGATATGAAAAAGGTCAAGTTGAAATAAAGGATTGAGATTGGATGTCTGATCTATCTTTTAAACATTATTTTTAACTTGGTCAAGGTGAATATAAAAAATACAGACATAATGCATAGAGGCTAATACCCCTCTTTTTTGCTATAATAGAGAGAGTAGAAATGATGGTAAGCGATCGGGTTGATAGGAAATTGCTTGCTGCATCATCCCTTGGTCTAGATCTAGCAACAAGGACACGAAAGAAATTGTCAATGGAATAAGGAGATTTATGGTTAAAGATTATAAAGAACTAAGAAGACGCTACAATATTCCATTGATAGTCCTACTGGTAATTCTAGCTCTACCATTTTTATATGCAGTGCAAGTGACTCAAAGTAAAAAAATTGCTCTCATTTGTTTTTTGATTTACTTACCATTTGAGCTGGTTCTAGTTATCATTAAAGATACTCTTTTAATTAAGAAGTTGAATAGTCTTATCTATAAGGACATAAATCTTGACTTGATGGCAAGCTATATTCTGAACCAAAAAAGAAAGAGTATCAAAACGATTAAAGCGCGTGTACAGGTTGCCACTATTTTCTATTTCTATAGGATTGGTGACTTTGGATCCATTGAAGCAGTTGTAGACGAACTCAAAAAGATTCAAAAGTTTACAGATGTTGAACAAGTAAAATTAAACGAAATTCTATTGAATGCAAACTTGTTTTCTAGACCTGATTTGAAGGAAGATGAGTTCGAGGAATTGCTCTCTAACTTTTTAGCAGATTATGAACCACTCAAGATGGCATACAGAGCTCGCTATGATCTACTGGTCAAAAAAGAGCCCAATGATGCCGTTCTAAAGGAAGTGACAAACAACAAGTTCTCACAATTGGAATCTATGTATCTGAAGGCAGTTAATGTATACCTTAAAGGGAATAGAAATGAGGCAATGGAGTTCTTTCGTACCATTGTGAAAGAAGATGAGAGACTTTATCTGGTCAGAATGGCTCAGGCCTATCTAGCTAGTTCAAGTTCAGAGGAGAAAAGTGTTTCGCTTGATGCAGGGCAAGAAGAAGTCACTGTGAAACTATTGCGAATGAAGCTAATAGAAGTGAAAACAGTCGAACGAGATACAGCAGCTAAATCTAATAAAGGGCTTGCTTTTTTCAGAGGCTGGAAAATCGCCCTTCTTTTAATTCCGCCATTTTTATTGTATGCGATGGTTTTAGTCGTAGTAGAAGTCGTCACAAGACTGGTTAAGTTCGTCCTATCGAAATTTGAAAAATAGATAATTGGACTGAGTGAGATATTGAAATTAACTTTTATAAAAGACTTTTTTGAAAGGAAGATATGCTAAATCAACTAATAAAGAAACCTATTTTAAGTTGTTCAATTATATTTGTTATCTGCTCAGTAGCAAGGCTAATTGAATACTTCTATATTAGGACGGATGAAACCTTCTTATCTGAGAATTTTCTACATAAGCTTTTTGGAATTCTTCTACTGTGGGGAATCCTTTCAATTTGTAAATTAAGATGGAAAGATATTGGTTTCAGTTCTGACGGAACCGTGAGTGGTATAGGGAAGGGCCTGCTCTTTGGTTTAGTTTGTTCCGTCTTTGCATATACAGTTGAGTGCATTGTTCTCTTGTTTCTTCATGGTAATGTTCACTTATCGTTTTACGCCAGTGTTTTTTCCTTAACAAACGAAAAAGTATCTCAAGCAGGAATCTTACTTATTCTCTCAAGTGTGTTGTTTAACCTGATAAATGTCTGGATGGAAGAAGGAATATTTCGTGGCCTTTTCACAAAAATTCTTGAAGGGCTTTCTTACCGCAAGAGTCTATTCTTTATAGCCTTCCTATTTGGAATATGGCACTTGGTAATGCCCTTAAGAGATTATCTTCAAGGAGAGTCGTCACTCGTAAATCTCATCGTCATGGGCATTGGCTATGTTATCTTAGCGGGAATGATGAGTATCAAATGGTCCTTACTCTACAAAATGACAGGTTCCTTATGGTTTGGGTTAGGAGATCATTTTTTCAACAATCTTGCTTCAAATCTAGTTCATGTGGTTTCAAATTCTGAAGCAGATAGTTTGCAGATAGTAAGAATCCTTCTGTGGCAGTTGTTGTCATTTGTAATTGTTTTGAGCATTTATACAAGCAAGTCAAAGACTTTAGATAACGAATTATAAATCTCCATTAGAAATTTCGAAACCCTTTAACAGTTTATGAAACGACGATTTAAAACGAATGATATGATATAACATTATAAGAGGAGCATAGCCTCCCTTTTTTGCTATAATAGAGAGTATGAATAACTTGATTAAATCCAAGCTCGAGCTTCTGCCGACTAGTCCGGGCTGTTACATTCACAAAGACAAGAACGGTACCATCATCTATGTGGGGAAGGCCAAGAATCTTCGCAATCGGGTGCGGTCCTATTTTAGAGGGAGCCACGATACCAAGACGGAAGCGCTGGTATCTGAGATTGTGGATTTTGAGTTTATCGTCACTGAGTCCAATATTGAGGCCTTGCTTCTAGAGATCAACCTCATCAAGGAGAACAAGCCCAAGTACAATATCATGCTAAAGGACGACAAGTCCTATCCCTTCATCAAGATTACCAATGAGCGCTATCCGCGCCTCATCATCACGCGCCAGGTCAAAAAGGACGGTGGTCTCTATTTTGGTCCCTATCCAGATGTGGGGGCTGCTAATGAGATCAAGCGGCTCTTGGATCGGATTTTTCCTTTCCGCAAGTGTACCAATCCTCCTTCCAAGGTCTGCTTTTACTACCATTTAGGGCAGTGTATGGCCCACACGGTCTGCCACAAGGACGAGGCCTATTTCAAGGGCATGGCCCAGGAGGTTTCTGATTTCCTAAAAGGACAGGATGACAAGATCATCGATGAGCTCAAGGTCAAGATGACTACCGCTGCGCAAAACATGGAATTTGAGCGGGCGGCCGAGTATCGGGATCTGATCCAGGCTATCGGGACCCTGCGGACCAAACAGCGGGTCATGGCCAAGGATTTGCAGAACCGGGATGTCTTTGGCTACTACGTGGACAAGGGCTGGATGTGTGTGCAGGTCTTCTTTGTCCGTCAGGGTAAGCTAATCGAGCGGGATGTCAATCTCTTCCCTTACTACAATGATCCGGACGAGGATTTCTTGACCTATGTGGGGCAATTTTACCAGGAGAAATCTCATCTGATCCCCAATGAAATATTGATTCCTCAAGATATCGATGAGGAAGCGGTCAAAGCCCTTGTGGATACTAAGGTACTCAAGCCCCAGCGTGGGGAGAAGAAGCAGTTGGTCAATCTGGCCATCAAGAATGCGCGGGTCAGTCTGGAGCAGAAGTTCAATCTCCTTGAAAAATCGATGGAAAAGACCCAAGGTGCCATTGAAAACCTTGGAAAACTCCTGCAAATTCCAACCCCTGTGCGGATCGAGTCTTTTGATAACTCCAACATCATGGGGACCAGTCCGGTCTCAGCCATGGTGGTCTTTGTCAATGGGAAGCCAAGCAAAAAGGATTACCGAAAGTACAAGATAAAGACTGTCGTCGGGCCAGATGACTATGCCAGCATGCAGGAAGTCATTCGCAGACGTTACAGTCGTGTCATGCGGGATGGCCTGACACCACCAGATCTGATCGTCATTGATGGGGGTCAGGGCCAGGTCAATATCGCTAAGCAAGTCATCCAAGAAGAGTTAGGACTGGATATTCCCATTGCAGGCCTGCAAAAGAATGACAAGCACCAGACTCACGAATTGCTCTTCGGCGATCCTCTTCAAGTTATCGAACTCTCTCGGACCTCGCAGGAATTTTTCCTCCTCCAGCGGATCCAGGATGAAGTTCACCGTTTCGCCATCACCTTCCACCGCCAGCTACGGTCTAAGAATTCCTTCTCCTCTCAGCTGGATGACATCGAAGGTTTGGGACCAAAACGCAAGCAGTTACTGATGAAGCACTTCAAGTCACTGACCAAGATCAAAGAAGCTACTGTGGATGAGATCGTCACAGTCGGCATCCCACGAGCAGTCGCGGAGGCAGTGCAAGTCAAGCTCCATCAAGGAAATCAAGCAGAAGCAAGTCCCTTGATGGAAGTGGCGGAGCCCTCCCAAGGATTTGAGTAATTGCACCATCCATTTTCATGGATGGTTTTTACGTTTTACTCCTAATTTTGTTATACTAGATTCAAATCTAATTAGATTTCAAATGAGGTGTAATAATGAACCATAGAATCGCCATTTTATCTGATATCCACGGAGATACAACAGCCCTGGAGGCAGTGATTGCGGATGCGCGTGCTCTAGGCGCGACGGAATACTGGATTTTAGGAGACATTTTGCTACCGGGGCCTGGAAGAGAGGACCTTTTTGAGTTGCTGGATGCGATTCCCATTACAGCAGCTGTTCGTGGAAATTGGGACGATTGTATCCTAGAGGCTTTGGATGGCGAGTACGGGCTTGAGGATCCGCAGGAGATCCAGCTCCTCCGACTTACTCAGTACCTCATGGAAGGCCTGGATCCTAAACGGATCGATTGGCTTCGATCCCTTCCTTTGGTAGAGAAGAAGGAGGTCAATGGTATTCGCTTTTCACTAAGCCACAACTTGCCAGAAAAGAATTACGGTGGGGACTTGCGTCCAGCAAATGCGACGGAGAACTTTGACCAATTGCTGGATGATCAGACGGATATGGCGATCTACGGGCATGTCCACAAGCAGTTGCTTCGCTACGGCAGCCAGGGCCAACAGATCCTCAATCCGGGGACTATTGGCATGCCTTATTTTGACTGGGAACCAATTCAAAACCACAGAGCTCAGTATGCTCTGATCGATGTCGAAGAAGATGGAGTGACCAACCTGCACTTTCGTAAGGTAGCCTATGACTATGAAGCAGAGCTCCAAGATGCCAAGGACAAGGGCCTTCCCTTTATTGAGATGTACGAAGAACTGAGACGCGAGGATAACTATCGGGGCCATAACATCGAGCTTCTAACTTCCTTGATTGAACAACATAACTATCTAAAGGAGGCTAATGCTTTCCTTCAGTCTATAAAAACGCATAAGGGGTAAGTAATAAAGAAATGGGTTTAACTGTTGATCAGCATAGAGAGCTTGTGGTAAATGATATCCGACAAGCCCTTCAACATGTTTTTGGTGAGCATTTCGAAATTGTAGATATAGAAACGACGGCCCGGAGTGCTTATGGTCCGACATTTATTCTTGAGGTTCATCTTGAAGAATATAAGACAGCAATAAATATGTTGGTTGAAGGTAACGATGTATCACTCCTCTGGGGTCCTGAAAGATTCGGGATGGAGTTTTTGTATGATCGAGATCGTTTTCGATATAGCTTCGGAAAGATCAAAGCTTATCTGGATCAACCAGGCCTGATGTTATCTGAAGCACTGACTCCTGATAATCTCTTAAAAAAGCGTTTCCTCCTTAAAAGAATGATAGAATCTACCTTTGAGGGAATAGCAAAAATAGACTTTTGGAGAAGACCCTTCGAAAAGAATGAACCATTTAGGGTTGTCTTTACTTGTTTGTTGCCTCATTATCCAGCTTTTTTTAGCCTTGAGATAGCGGGGCAGCAGTTTGTCCTTGAAGAGATAGACCCCATGCTTTCTAGTATAGAGGACCAAGCATTTCCAATCCATCAGCCTATTGATCTAACCGTATCCAATATGACTTCTTTCTTGGATTGGTTTAAAGATAGTCTAGAAGGGAATGCTTCCACTGATACGTTTTCTGGTTTAACACTCCCCCTTGATTCTGCTACCATTGAAGAGAAAGTTTCCCAAGTACAAGAGATAATCCGATCGACGTTTACAAAGGATATTTCTTTTATGGAAGCGAACAAACTGGTTAAGTCTAATTGTTTTTATGGCATTGATTTTTCAGTTCGATCTGAATATTATGATGTGATATTTTCAATTAGCTTGGTTGGACGACACTTTGCTCTTCGTGTTATGAAGCCAGATAAGCCAGATAAGAAAGACAATTGGATGATCAATGGCTTTCCTTATCTGCTGGTGGAGGAAAACCTTAGCAAAGTCATCAGGGAAGCGGAAGCCTATTTTGCAAGACAGGTAGAAGCAGTTGAAGCGAAAGTAGGGTCAACTGAAAGCAATAGTGAAGTAAACCCAAGCACCCAAGCTCCAGTAGGAGTGGACCAAGCTAAGGACAAAGAAGAATTGCTCAAAAAAGAGTATTTAGGATTGAGAAAGCTATGGAAAGTCCAATTCCTGATTTTCTGTCTTTTGTTGATTGCCGTCTTCGTCCTAGAAGTGTATATGGGGGGAGCTGGCTATAAGGCCTTTAAGATGAAAATTAAGTATAGTTGGATTTCTGTCCATAGTTTTTCATTTCTCTTTCTGACCTTGTATGCATTGTTGACCCTCTTCCCGACTCAAAAGAGAGTCTATGATCTCTTACCTCAATCCCCTAGTTGGAAATCTCTTTCGACCAAGGGTGTTCGATTGCCTAAGAAGGAAACTGGCTGGACCTCTTTAGTGATTCTGATCTTGCTTCTTCTGGGGACCATTGATTTCCTCAGTCGCAAGCCGGAACCAAAGGTTGAAAATCCGTTGAACTATCGAGAAATCAACAATCTCTATGAGGAAGAAAGAAATTCTCACTACGACGACATCATCAACAAAATCCAAGACTCTAGTGGCCAGTTCTTTGAAAAAGAAAGTCCCGTGTCGGAATAATCTGAGTCCATAGAAGGGCGAGTAGCCTAGTTGAAAAGGAAACAGGATCCTCAATGAAAAAACTCTGCAAGCTCTTTCATTTTGTGTTAAAATAGAGGTAATAGAATTAGAAAAGGAAGTTGACTATGAAATTCCTAGAACTCAACAAAAAACGTCATGCGATCAAGCATTTCACAGACCAACCGGTCGATCCAAAGGATGTGCGGACAGCTATTGAAATTGCGACCTTGGCGCCAAGTGCGCACAATAGCCAACCATGGAAATTCGTGGTCGTTCGTCAGAAAAATGCGGAATTGGCTAAACTAGCCTATGGTGGGAACTATGACCAAGTCATGGAAGCACCTGTGACCATCGCTCTCTTTACAGATACCGATTTGCAACGTCGAGCTCGGAAGATTGCGCGTGTCGGTGGGGTCAAGAACTTCTCAGATGAGCAGTTGCAATACTTCATGCAAAACCTTCCTGCAGAATATGCTCGCTACAATGAACAACAGATTAGCGATTACTTGGCATTGAATGCTGGATTGGTCGCAATGAACCTGGTATTGGCCTTGACGGACCAAGGAATCGGCTCAAACATCATCCTTGGCTTTGACAAATCAAAAGTCAATGAAGTCTTGGAAATCGAAGAGCGTTTCCGTCCAGAACTCTTAATCACGGTTGGTTACGCAGCAGAGAAGGTAGAACCTAGCTACCGCTTGCCAGTAGACGAAATTATCGAAAAACGCTAATAACAACAGAAAGAACCGGATGGTCCTCGTCTCGTACGATACAAGTCCGGTTTTCTAGAATCCTTTGCCAGGCTAGTGGATAGTCACTGAAGGGATTCTAGAGGATTCAATTTAAATCGAAATAACGGAGGAATGCATGACAACAATTGACTTTAAAGCAGAAGTAGAAAAACGCCGCGAAGAAATGATGGCTGACCTTTTCAGCCTCTTGGAAATCAACTCAGAACGGGATGACAGCCAGGCGGATGCGACTCACCCTTACGGACCTGGACCCGTCAAAGCCCTTGAGAAATTCTTGGAAATTGCTGAGCGTGATGGCTACGAAACAACCAATGTAGACAACTATGCTGGACATTTCACCTTTGGACAAGGGGAAGAAGAGCTTGGAATCTTTGCCCATATGGACGTGGTGCCTGCAGGTAGTGGCTGGAATACAGACCCTTACAAACCTGAGATTATCGATGGCAAGCTCTATGCGCGTGGTTCATCAGATGACAAGGGGCCTACAGTAGCTTGTTACTACGGCTTGAAGATTATCAAGGATCTGGGATTACCTGTATCTAAGCGCGTGCGCTTCGTGGTCGGTACTGATGAAGAATCTGGCTGGGGCGATATGGACTACTATTTCAAACATGTCGGTCTTCCTGATCCATACTTTGGCTTCTCTCCAGATGCGGAGTTCCCAATCATCAACGGGGAAAAAGGAAACATTACTGAGTACCTTCACTTCGGTGGTCAAAATACAGGTCAAGCGCATCTTCATAGCTTCACCGGCGGTCTTCGTGAAAACATGGTCCCAGAGTCAGCGACAGCAGTCGTTTCTGGGCAATTACCAGACCTAGCTGGTCTCTTGGAGGCTTTTGCCAATGACCACCAACTTCGTTATGAAGTGGCAACAGAGAATGACGGTAAATTTAAAGTCACCATTATCGGGAAATCTGCCCACGGCTCTACTCCAGAAGCTGGGATCAATGGAGCAACTTACTTGGCTCTCTTCTTGAACCAATTTGACTTCGGTGGAGATGCCAAAGCTTACTTGCAGGTGTCAGCATCTCTTCTTCACGAAGACTTTGCTGGTGAGAAGCTTGGCATTGCCCACACGGATGAAAAGATGGGGGCTCTCAGCATGAATGCGGGTGTCTTCAACTTCGACGAAAACAGCTCAGATAACACCATTGCCTTGAACATTCGTTACCCTAAAGGAACAGATCCAGAAACCATCAAAGCTGGTCTTGAAAAAGTAGAAGGAGTGGCATCTGTCAGCTTGTCTGCCCACGGCCACACCCCTCACTATGTTCCTATGGAAGATGAATTGGTCTCAACGCTTTTGCGTGTCTATGAAAAACAAACCGGACTGAAAGGTCATGAGCAAGTAATCGGTGGCGGAACCTTTGGTCGTCTATTAAAACGCGGGGTTGCCTTCGGTGCCATGTTCCCAGACTATGTGAACACAATGCACCAAGCCAATGAATTTGCGGATGTAGAAGATCTCTACCGTGCAGCTGCAATCTACGCAGAAGCCATCTACGAACTCATCAAATAAGATGCTACTCAGTCGGCACTTGCTGGCTGAGTTTTTGCTTAGAGGAGGAGAAATGGATCAACTGGAGCGGATCAAAGAGGCCATTATGGCCGATCCACAAAACAAAAACTATACGGATAAAGGGATCGAGCCCTTGTTTGCGGCACCAAAGACTGCTCGGATCAATATCATCGGACAGGCACCTGGACTGAAAACACAAGAAGCCGGCCTCTATTGGAAGGACAAGAGTGGAGACCGTCTTAGGGAGTGGTTGGGAGTCGATGAAGAGACCTTTTACCATTCGGGTCTATTTGCGGTCATTCCCATGGACTTTTATTTCCCAGGGCATGGCAAGTCAGGGGATCTGCCACCTCGCAAGGACTTTGCGGAAAAGTGGCACCCTCTGCTCCTTAAGGAGTGTCCGAATATCGAGTTGACTCTCTTGATCGGCCAGTATGCCCAAGCTTACTATCTCCATGAGAAAGTCAGTGGCAAGGTGACCGAGCGGGTAAGCCGATACAAGGACTACCTGCCCAACTATTTCCCTCTGGTCCACCCTTCGCCCCGCAATCAGATCTGGATGGCCAAGAATCCCTGGTTTGAGGCAGAAGTGGTGCCGGCTCTTCAGGCTCGGGTCCAGCAGATTTTAAGAGAGTACAAAAAGAATAATGAGTGATAACCACCAATAGGAGGAATTCCCATGGATGCATATCAAAAAGTCAAAGCCAAATTGGACGAGCTCGGGATTGAATTTGATGTGGTGGAGCATCCACCAGTATTGACTACCGAGCAGGCCGATTCCTATATTGAAGGTCTCGAAGGGGTCCGGACAAAGACCATGTTTTTAACCAACAAAAAGAAAACCCAGTACTATCTGCTCATCATGGATGACCAGAAACTCTTGGACATGGATGACTTCAAAGAGCAAGTAGGAGCCAATCGGATCCGCATGGCTTCAACTGAATCTCTGGCAGAAAAAATGCAATTACCAGCAGGGACGGTATCTCCATTTGGCTTGTTAAACAATGAAGAAAAGGATATTCTCGTCTATTTTGATCAGGACATTGTGTCAGAGGAAATCATGACCTTCCATCCTAACACGAATGAAAAGACGATCTTTATCAAAACCCAAGACCTATTCCACTTTTTAGAATCCATTGATTTTAACTATGAAATACTAACCTTGCCATAGTGGCAACAAAAAGGAGAAATCATGAAAGAAATTCCATTTAATGACTTTTTTACAAAGTACCAAGCAGAAGAAATTAACGTCGTCGATGTTCGCGAGCAAGAGGAGTACGATGCTCTTCATCTGGACGAAGTGACCTTACTTCCCTTATCAGTATTGGCAGAACGCTATTCAGAGCTGAACAAAGACCAAGCCTATTATGTCATCTGCAAGTCTGGTCGGCGCTCAGCCCGTGCCTGTCAATTTTTGGAAGAAGCGGGCTATGATGTAACCAACGTCCAAGGTGGCATGGATGCATTTGACTAGTTGGGATGGCCCAGCTTGTGAATTCCGGTAGAACATTGAATTCTAGCTAAAATTTTTATATAATATATCTGTATTTTGTTTTATAAGGAGATTATTTTATGATCAAACAGGATTGGCTTGATTACTTTGAAGCTGTGAACGGTCGTTCAGCAACTGAAGCAGAGATCGCTCAAGCGTTGGCTGCAGGTGAGTTCCAAGAAGAACAGGTAGCCCAAGAAGCTTCACAATTTGTAGGTGCTCCAGTAGCTCCAGACCAAGTAAACGCTGGCTTTGTTGCTGCTCCAGCTGCACCAGAAGAAGTGACTTCACAGTACGTTGCTGCACCAGAGGCACCAGTTCAAGAAGCGCCACAATTCACTGCTGCGCCAGAGGCACCAGTTCAAGAGGCGCCACAATTTGCTGCTGCACCAGAAGCGCCTGTGCAAGAAGCGCCAGTGCAAGAAGCGCCACAATTTGCTGCTGCACCAGAAGCGCCACAATATACTGCTACGCCTGAAGCACCAGTTCAAGAAGCGCCACAATATACTGCTGCGCCAGAAGCACCAGTTCAAGAAGCGCCACAATTCAATGCTGCTCCAGAAGCACCAGTCTTTGGTGCTCAACCAAACGGCTTCCAACAAGCGCCTCAACAACAGCCACAACCAGGATTTGGTCAACCAGCTCCAGGGCAAGCTCCAGGTCAAGGCTTCCAACAAGCACCTTATCCAGGTCAACCTCAACCAGGTCAAGCCTATTATGTACAACCTGCTCAACCAAACGCTTTTGGTCAAGCGATGAAAGGATTCTGGTCATGGATCGTTTCTGCTTTGGCTCGCCCAACAGTAGAAAATCAACCAAAAATCTTGAATGGTATCCTTCATTATGTGTTAACAGCATTTATCCTTAGCCTCTCACTATTCTTCGTGGCGAGTGCCTTCCCATACGCTCAGGTAGGATTTACTGCTTACTTGTTGATTGTCATTGTAACTTTCTTTACACTTTACGCCACTCAGTTAACTGGTTTCTTGGTTCGTAACCTTGTCTTGCAAGATAAAGAATACACCTACAAACGTTCATTTGATGAGTTTGCTCGCTTGTCTATCTATGCCTTGCCTGCATCCCTCATTGTCTTGATCCTTTCTCTAGTCAAGTACTTTGAAGGATTTAGCTTCCTTCTATCTTTGATCTTCGTTCTCTATTTCTTGGGCTTGCTATATACTGTTTACCAAGGTTTGAACAGAACAAAATTCAAAGCTGACAAATTCTTGTTACTCCTTGCTTCTACAGCAGTCATTCTTGTCATCTTCACCATTGTTGGCATCATTGACAGACGCATTTTAGAACAAGTATCCTTCTATATCGCTTCCTTCTTCTAATCAGATAGGGAAACGGTCATAATATCTTGTTCAACAACTATCGGATAAAAATAATTTAGGTTTTAGGAGAACAAACCGATGAACAAAAAATGGGTAGAATTATTTGAAAAAGTAATCGGTCGCAAACCTACTCCTGAAGAATTCATTGCCGGAAGAGATTCCGGCTTTGATTTTAAGGCAATCAAATCAATTGCCGGAGTAGCTATCGACCAAGTGGCGCCAGAAGTGCCAGGGCTAGGAGAGCAGGAAGTGGTAGAAGCAGTTGTAAATCCACTCCAACAGGCCTGGGAAGAGCGTTTCTTCGCCCTCTATGGACGTGCGCCACTTCCAGAAGAGATTGAATCAGCTCGTAGCCAGAACTTTGAAATCGTAGAAGGACCTGCTCCAACGATTCACTTGGATGAGACCAATCAAACAACACAGGTCTTCGCGCCAGTGGAGAGTCCATCAGAAGCTCCAGAAAGTCTGTCCCAGCCAGTTGAAGCCCTAGTGCCAGTAGAAGCGCCAGAGCAAGAAGAAGCTGGCAAGAAAGGCAAGAAAAAGAAAGAAAAGAAAGTCAAAAAAGAGAAAAAGGGCAAGAAAAAGAAAGTTTTCTTCTTCAGTATTTTGGCTTTGTTGGTCTTGGCCTTGTCTGGACTAGGCTATTACTTCTCAACAACTACGGGCCCACAGGTGACAGTAGACAAATTGGTCACAGCCATTGAACAAAAGGATTACCGGGAAGTGGCTAGCATCCTATCAAATGACAAGGACAAGTGGACCAAGGAAGAAGCTCAAGGCTTGCTTGACTACATGACGGCTCAGAAGATCGATGTCATTTACGAATTAGATCATATCGCCCAGTCTTCAAAAACAGGGATCGTCAAGGACAAAAATCAGAATCTACTGATTGGAATCGAGAAGGCGGATAAGAAATTCGGTATCTTCCAAGAATACCGCATCGCAACCTATCCACTTGAAGTCACAGCAACTACGAATCTGGATGATGCCAAGCTTAAGACCAGTGAAAAAGAGTCGACAGTGCTCAAAAAGAACCAAACCACCAAACTTGGAAAGGTTCACTTTGCGCCACGAGACATGCAACTGGACGGTAAGACCGAAGTTGGAAAGATTTCTAGTGAGGTCAAGCTAGATCCAGCTCAAGCTTCTAAGAATAAGCTGGACTTGACCTTCAATTCTGAGAAACGACTTCTGGAAATTGAATTCCCAGAGGAAGTCAGCAATCCAACGGATATCAAGGTAGCCGTGAATGGCAAGGAAGTCGGCACAAGTACTTTATTTGAAGTCGACGTCGTAGCCCATCAAGAAATCGAGGTCCATGCAGTCTTTAGTCTCAACAATGAGAGCTATACAACTGAAAAGACCAAGGTTACAATCGGTGAAACTCCTGATGACGATGAAGTCATCACCTTGAAGCTTTCTAAGGATGTGGCTAAACGATTGAAAGATGCAGAAACAGCTCGTAAAGCCAAGGAAGAAGAAGCCAAGAAGGCAGAAGAGAAGAAAACTGCTATCACCTCCTTCCTCCAAGACTACCGGACAGAAATCTTCTCATCTGTCTCAAGTAGATCCAACACCTACTCCAAGTACTATGACACTTCAAGTGATGCCTACAAGGAAATGGTGGAGTGGACGACAGGTGGAGGCGTCAAGAAGGCTGAAATCGACTACTATACACCAGGTGTTTTCAACGTTCTCAGCGTTACCGAAGAGAACGGAATGATCATCGTGAAAACCCACGAAGAATATACTGTACACTATGTGACCAGCCGAAAAGATAGCCAGAGTAGCAAGGACAAGACCTACACCCTAAAACCTGTGGGGGATACTTACGTGATTACGGCTATTGCGGTCACGGCTGGTAATTAGGAGGTTTATGATGAAATTAAGCATGACAAAATGGACGCTTGCTGGCCTGGTTCTGTTGAGCCTAGGTGCTTGTGGCCAACAAAAGGAATCAAAGAGCTCATCTCAAAAAGAGCCTGCTTCCAGTAAGCAAGTCGCTCAGTCGTCAGCCGGCAAAGAAACCAGTGCTTCTGAAGCAACTTCATCTGATGATAGCGACAAGTCAACGAAGAAGGCAGGCGAAGTCACAGTAGACAAAGGCGTTTCTTTCAATGGTTCTTACTACAGTGTTCAAGGAAAGTCTGGGGATATCGTCATCGCCAACAAGCACTACCCCTTAGCTGCAGACTACAATCCAGGTGAGGATCCGACAGCTGTTGCGGCCTTGCACGAGTTGATTGCAGCCATGCAGGCAGAAGGCTATGCTATCAGCGATCAATACAGTGGTTTCCGCAGTTATGAGACCCAGGTTGTTCTCTACCAAAGCTATGTCAATCAAGACGGAGCAGCTGCAGCAGATCGCTACTCAGCTCGTCCTGGCTATAGTGAGCACCAGACAGGTCTAGCATTTGACCTCATCGATACTAGTGGCAATCTGGTCCAAGAAGCAGGCGCAAGCAAATGGTTGCTCAAGAATGCTGCTAAGTATGGCTTTATCGTCCGCTATCAAGAAGGAAAAGAAGCGAGCACAGGCTACATGCCGGAAAGTTGGCACCTTCGCTATATTGGAGAAGATGCAAAAGACGTCGCAGCTTCAGGAAAAAGCCTAGAAGAATACTTTAACTTTACCGGTGGCGACTACGAATAATACAAAAACCGCCCTTTCAGGAAGTCTGAAGGAGCGGTATTTTTGTGCGGACAAGGACAAGAAAAAACCACTGCCAAGTGGAAGTGGTTTTGATTGGTTTCTTATTTGAGACCGTATTTTTTGTTGAAACGATCCACACGTCCATCTGCTTGAGTGAACTTTTGACGTCCAGTGTAGAATGGGTGTGAGTCTGATGAAATTTCAACACGGATCAATGGGTAAGTTTCACCTTCGAATTCAACAGTCTCGTTAGAGTACTTAGTTGAACCACTAAGGAACTTATAACCAGTAGTAGTGTCCATGAAGACAACAGGGCGATATTCTGGATGGATATCTTTTTTCATTTTGCAATAATTCCTTTCTGCCATGGTCTCTTTCCGAGCCATAGATTGTTACTAAGTTAGTTTATCAAAAACAAATGAGTTTGGCAAGGATTTTTACCAAATTTTTCGTATTTTATAAAGAAAAAAAGTGGGAGAAGCCTATCCTGTTAGGTAAGCTTTCCCACTCCGACTAACAACCCTAGAAAGGAATAGTTAGCCATATAAGATCAATAGAAATCTTTTTATTCTTGACCAGGTTCAGTAGTTGGCTGTTCTGGTTGTTGAGGTTGCTGTTGCTCTTGTGGTTGCCAAGCTTGTTGAGGCGCTTGTTGGAACCCTTGTTGAGGCTGTTGAGGCGCTTGTTGGAACCCTTGTTGAGGCTGTTGAGGCGCTTGTTGGAACCCTTGTTGAGGCGCTTGTTGGAACCCTTGCTGAGGTTGTTGAGGCGCTTGTTGGAACCCTTGTCCCGGAGCAGGTTGACCAAATCCTTGTTGCGGTTGTTGCCATTGTTGTTGTCCAGGTTGACCAAACCCTTGTTGAGGCGCTTGTTGGAACCCTTGTCCTGGGGCAGGCTGACCAAATCCTTGTTGCGGTTGTTGCCATTGTTGTTGACCAGGTTGACCAAACCCTTGTTGAGGCGCTTGTTGGAACCCTTGTCCTGGAGCAGGTTGACCAAATCCTTGTTGAGACGCTTGTTGGAATCCTTGTCCTGGGGCAGGCTGACCAAACCCTTGTTGCGGTTGTTGCCATTGTTGTTGTCCAGGTTGACCCGGTTGTTGTGGTGATTGGACAGATGATGCAACAGACTGTGCGAATCCTCTACTTGTTGATGCAAGTTCTTGGAATGTCCCTTTAGTGATTTTACCACCAGACATAGCAAGGAGTCCTGTGACCACAATAGCAATACTTGCAATGACTGCAATAATCAAACCAAAACCAATAGAAAAGCCATCACCGAATTGAGATGAAGCACCAAAGACTCTAAACATAGTGATGATCGTAATTAAGCTTTCAAGAATACCGATAGCAATGACACCAATAGAAAAATTCTTGTTCATTGGTGGAGCAATGTTTGGAAGGCAAGCTAGAACGATGGCACCAATAGCTAGGACAACGATGACCCATCCAAATTCACCTTGAATTCCACTGAAAGAATAACTTCCGAAGGATCCACCATTTAATGTACTCCATGGCAAAAAGGTAGAAATGGCAGTAAGAGCTGCTGCGACGATGATAAAAATACGATGTTTATGCATAAAACGTCTCCTTTTTTTGTGATTATTATAGCATAAATTAGCTCAAACTGGAATGGAAATTTAAGAAATCGTTCACATTTTTCTAAATGTTATTAAAATTCATTCGTTTTTGTGTAAAATGAAAAAAGGCCAATCGTCTCCACTAGAAACGACTGACCTGCTTGCTTGATTTTCACTATCTATTTGGCCTTGGCAACTTCCTGTAGTTCTCGATAGATTTGCTCGTTTTCTTCTAAGGAATAAGAATTGGCTCCACTGGCGAGTGGGTGACCTCCACCATCGTGGCGTTTGGCAATCTCATTGATCACCAGAGCCTTACTTCTCATACGGACGCGGTAGTGGCCGTCAGCTTGCTCGACAAAGATAGCCCAGACGCTGACGTCTTCGATCCGACCAGGTGCTGAGACGATCGCAGCAGTCTCGGCATCTGTGATTTGGTAATGTTTGAGGAGCTCCTGGGTCAGGGTTACGCGACTAGCTCCATTTTCATCGATTTCGAGATGATCATAGATATAGCCTTGAAGCTTGGCGATCTTGGAGCTCATGCTGTCCATCTGACGAGAAAGACCTGCAAAATCAAAGTCAAAGCTACGAAGGTGGGCAGCCATCTCGAAAGTCCGGCTGGTCGTCGAAGGGTAGAGAAAACGTCCAGTGTCTCCGACAATACCAGCATAGAGGAGACGGGCTGCTTCTGGACTAATCTCAAGCTGTTGTTCAAGAGCGAAGAGGGTGATAAGCTCACTCGTAGAGCTTGAATCTGTGTCTACCCAGAGGAGATCTCCGTAGGCATCATCGTTTGGATGGTGGTCGATCTTGATCAGAAAATCGCCACTCGTGTAGCGTTTGTCATCGATGCGAGGAGTGTTGGCAGTATCGCAGACAATGACCAAGGCACCTGCATAGTCCTCATCTGTAACAGTATCCATGCTAGCCATCCAAGCAAGTGTCGGCTCGTTATAGCCGGTAGCTAGGACTCTTTTGTCTGGGAAGTTGGTCTGGATGATCTCTTTCAGACCAACCTGGCTTCCAATCGCGTCAGGATCCGGATTCATATGGCGGTGAAGGATTATGGTATCGTAGTGGTTGATTTTCTCTAAAATGTCCTGTGTGATCTGCATATAGTACCTCATTTAATTCTCTTTCAATTTTAGCATAAGGAGGGCATTTGGAAAAGAAAAAGGTTGTCTAGCCTCTGGTGTAGAATTTCCGAACAATGCTAGGCTCTTAGTACTTGACTATGCAAAATGCGCGCGAAAGTGGTATAATGTCATAAGATTATTATTTGGAGGGAATTATGACATTAGCAAAGATTGTTTTTGCAAGTATGACAGGAAATACAGAAGAGATTGCTGATATCGTAGCAGATAAGTTTCGTGATCTTGGTGTCGAAGTAGAAGTCGACGAATGTACAACAGTAGACGCAGAGGACTTTCTTGAAGCTGATATTGCAGTCGTAGCGACCTATACCTACGGTGATGGTGAGCTTCCTGATGAAATCGTAGACTTTTATGAAGACTTAGCGGGTCTTGACTTGAATGGTAAAATCTACGGTGTTGTTGGATCCGGTGATACCTTCTACGACGAGTTCTGTAAGGCAGTCGATGACTTTGATCGTGTCTTTGCAGCGACTGGTGCGGTTAAAGGTTCTGAGTGCGTAAAGGTAGACTTGTCAGCTGAAGATGAAGATATTGAAAAATTAGAAGCTTTTGCAGAAGAAGTCGTAGCAAAAGTGGGCTAATCCATAGCTAAGAAAGGTGTTTGCATGTCGCAGGCGCTTTTTTTATGGTTGAAAATCTTCAATAGCTGGATAGGGCTAGTAAGATTGCACGATTTTTGATAAAATGGGTAGCAAAAAGTAAGGAGGCCAGTGTATGGAACTAGAGAAGATTCGCCAAGAGATTGACAGTATTGATAAAGAATTGGTCCGTCTATTAGAACGCCGGATGCACTGTGTGGAAGATGTCATTCGCTACAAAGAAACCCATCAAAACCCAGTCTTGGATCGAGCTAGAGAAGATGAGGTCTTAGCCAATGTAGCCGGCTTGGTCCAGGAAAAACGCTATGAAGAGACCATCCTTGCCACTTATCGGGATTTGATGAAGCGCTCTAGAGGCTACCAGGCCGATCAGTTAGATGCGGACTAGGGTGCAGAGATGACGATGAGTAAAAGAACCTTAGTTTATACCCTAGATGCCCTTATAATCGGGGCAATCGTTGGGGTGATTGATACCCTCTTTGGGCGTGTCTTGATCGGGATTGGAGAAGTTCGTACAGACTATCTCCTCTATCTCTTGCCCTTTCTGGCTCTAGCAGGTATTTTGATCACCTATCTCAATCGCACCTATGGGGGCAAGAGTCAAAAAGGGATGGAGCTCCTCTTTGAAGTGGGTGAGGGAAGGGAGAAAGACATTCCCAAGCGCTTGATCCCTTTGACTATTCTTTCTACCTGGATGACGCATCTCTTTGGTGGGTCAGCTGGTCGCGAAGGAGTAGCGGTCCAGCTCGGTGGGACGGTGGCCCATGCTCTACGAAGAGAGGATCTTGGCCCAGACGATTCACGGGTCTATTTGGTCACTGGGATGGCTGCCGGCTTCGGCGGGCTCTTTCAGACGCCTCTAGCTGCCATCTTCTTTGCTATGGAGGTCTTAGTGGTTGGAAGACTGGAGTGGCGGGCTCTCTATCCTGCTACCATCGCAGCCTTTGTCGCTAGCTGGACCTCTTACACCTTGGGGCTAGAGAAGTTCACTCAGGTCATTTCAGACAAGCTCTCCCTATCGCCTCACGTATTCTTGCAGTTGCTGGTCTTAGGAGTCATCTTTGGTCTGACAGGTAAGCTCTTTGCCTATCTTTTGGGGCAGTTAAAAACTAGCTTTGCCAAGACCTTTTCCAATCCCTATGTGCGGATTGGAGTGGTCGGTCTCAGTCTGAGTATTCTCTTGTATCTGATTGGGACAGGTCGCTATACAGGACTGGGAACCAACCTGATCTCCCAAAGCTTTGAAGGTGCCGATAGCAAGAGCTTGATCACTGGGGCAGACTGGATCCTCAAGCTCCTCTTTACGGTAACGACCATAGCGGCAGGCTATAAGGGAGGAGAAGTGACCCCGCTCTTTTCTATCGGGGCAAGTCTAGGTGTATGGCTAGCTCCTTTCTTTGGACTGCCGGTTTATCTGGTAGCTGCCTTGGGCTATGCGGCAGTCTTTGCCGGGGCGACCTCAACGACCATTGGCCCCATCTTGATCGGATGTGAGGTCTTTGGTTTTCAGCATTGGCCAGCCTTTCTCTTGGTCTGTCTGGTCGCTACGCGTCTCTTTCCAGCCCTGTCTATCTATGGTGGACAAAAAGTTGCGAAAAAGTTGCAATAATCCTTTACAAACGGACATTCTTTTGGTATTATAAACTTTGTGCGTAATGGAAGCACAAAAATACAGTTTATCCGCTGAGGGAGTAACCCTCAAGATTGACGAAGATAGGAGAATAAAATGAATCCATTAATCCAAAGCTTGACTGAAGGTCAACTTCGTACTGATATCCCTGCATTCCGTCCTGGTGACACTGTTCGTGTACACGCGAAAGTTGTCGAAGGATCTCGTGAACGTATCCAGATCTTTGAAGGCGTTGTTATCGCTCGTAAAGGTCAAGGACACACTGAAATGTACACTGTTCGTAAAATCTCTAACGGTGTCGGTGTTGAACGTACATTCCCAGTACACACTCCACGTGTAGAAAAGATTGAAGTAGTACGTTACGGTAAAGTACGTCGTGCGAAATTGTACTACCTTCGTGCATTGCAAGGTAAAGCAGCTCGTATTAAAGAAATCCGTCGTTAAGACGAACAAGGAGGCGGGAGTGATCTCGCTTCTTTTTTTTATAGGTCCCCTTAGTTCAATGGATATAACAACTCCCTCCTAAGGAGTAGTTGCTGGTTCGATTCCGGCAGGGGACATTTTAAGAAGCGTAAAGAAACATAAAGAATATTCAAAGTCTTTATTTATAGGCAATCATCACAATTTAGTTTTTTAAAATAGTATAGTATATTTTGTTTTTTTGACCAAAGTGTGACCAAAATTTGACTAAATATTTGTTTTGATTTTGATGATTATGAGGTTAAGTAGATCATAGGAGTAAGTCTTTATAGGTATAAGTTATTTATGCTCGCTATGTTAGTTAAATAATTAATTTTTGACTGATTTATCTCTGTTTAATGTAAATTAGTTATGAGGAATATTGTCTTATTTATATACGAATATATAATATAATGATACAATAATATTATATAGAAAATTGTAGATATTAGACTGACTATAAAAAATGGAGGTAATTTATGAATAGCAAGGAATGGATTATGGAATTTGAATCTTTAAATGTATGATTACTATAACCGTTATAAAATCAATAAGAAACGTTGTGGTCGGAATTTTTGATATCTTCTAAGAGTAGTCAGAGGATTATTGATTTAATAACAGAAGTACACGAAGACATATATTTAACATCTATTATTTTACCCATCCCGAAGATTTTAGCTCAATCTTTAGCATTTTGGTAAAGTATGGAAAAAGTACAAGTAAATATATTTTATCGAAAGGAGAGATATATGAGTGAAATAGTTATTAATGCTCAGAATTTATCTAAAAATTTTTATAATTTTGATTCAAGACTCCCATTTATCAAGAGATTTTTGAAACGTAATCAAATAACGATTCGAGCTGTTCAAGATATTAGTTTTACGATTAAGAGAGGGAGTATAGTTGGCTTTATTGGGAGTAATGGAGCTGGTAAATCCACAACGATTAAAATGTTGACTGGGACTCTTTATCCTAGTTCCGGAAAATTAGAAGTGAATGGAGAAATTCCATTTAAAAGAAGTATAAATTTTAGAAAAAAAATTTCAATAGTAGTAGGAAATAAATTACAGTTATTTCAAGATGTTTCGGCTATGGATTATTTTCAATTGATTGGTACTTTATATGAGGTAGAACCGGCGATTTTACAAGAACGAATTCAGGAATTAAGCAATTTGTTGAATGTAAAAGATCAGCTTTACCAGCAGGTCCGGACCCTCTCTCTTGGACAAAAAATGAAAATGGAGTTTATCGCGGCATCTTTAACAAGTCCGGAAATATTATTTTTAGACGAGCCTACTATAGGGTTAGATATACAGTCTAAAAAAGATATCAGAACATTTTTAAAGAAAATGAATGAAGAATGTCATACTACTATTATTTTAACGAGTCATGATATGGATGATATTTCGTCTGTTTGTGACGAATTAATCGTCATTGACAAAGGAAAAATTATTTTGCAGGAGTCAATGGATGTTATTTTATCTAAATTTTCTGATTTTAAATATTTAAAGATAAAAATGACATTAGATTTGGTACCAGAGTTATGCTCTGTTAAAGGAGTAGTAGTCATTTCTCAAACAAAATCGGAATGTATACTAAAAATACCTAGAGATTTTGTCTTTGAGACATTAGAATCAATCAATAAGCTTGTAGATATAGAAGATTTTGAAATATCAAATCTTTCTTTAGAAGAAATTATTTTACAAAACTATTTTACAAAAAAGGAGCACAATTGAAAAAAGAAATGTCTATTATTCTGATATCATTTCGATCTATTTTGAACTATAAATCAAGTGTACTATTGTTAATGTTACAGGCAAGTATACAAATTATGATATCAGTATTTTTATGGACGTATATATATCAGAGTAACCAGATAAATATAGCAGGATATGATTTTACCTCAATGGTTCAATACTATTTGGGGACTATAATTTTTTCATATTTTGTTTTTTATCCAGTTGATTGGGAAATCAATGACGATGTTCATTCAGGAAATTTTTTTAGCATATTAATAAAACCTGTTACTTTTTATAAGTATTATTTTTGTAAAATGCTTGGAGATAGGCTTGCTCATTTATTATTTATCATCATTCCTGTCATTTTATTCTCCAGTGTTTATTACAAGAATGAGTTATTAACCATTGAAATTCTTATTTTAGGAAGTATTGCAATTATTCTATCTATGGTTCTATGGTTTTTAATATCATGTTGTGTAGGTATGCTTTCTTTTTGGTTAGAAAATATATTTTTTGTCCTTACTGTTAAAGAAATAGTAATTCAGTTTTTATCAGGAATATTATTGCCTTTAAGTTTTTTTTCAAATAATTTTCGTCTGTTTTTAGATGTATTACCTTTTAAATACTTAGTATATGAACCGCTTCAGATGTTTAGTAATGATACATATAAATTAATAGACTATTTGAGAATTATTTGTATTCAATTGATTTGGTGCATCATTTTTTATATTATATCAAGATTCATATTGAGAAAAGGAGTGGAGCACTTCTCAAATGTGGGAGGATAAAATGTTTAGAATAAAAGTAATTTTTAGGCTACTTCATTTTGGTTTTAAATCTGATATGAATTTTCATTTTGACTTCTTTTGTGGTCTATTTTCGTCGATACTGTGGATTGGTTTACCTATTGTATTTTTTAGATTGATTTTCTTAAACATAGACTCTTTTAATGGTTGGGACTATTATCAAATTTTATTTTTGGTAGGTTCCTACACTATTGTAGATGGAGTTATGATGGGATTGTTAATTAGAAGTATGGGAATTTTAGAATCAGATATTTTGAGTGGTAACTTGGATCAAATTTTATTGAGGCCGTTTGATACTCAGTTGTTCTATATTTTTAGATCATTTAATTTAGTTCAATTCGTGAATACTTTTTTTGGTCTTGCGATCATTTTTATAAGTTATGGAAATTTAAATGTACATTTAAATTCATTAAAAATATTATTTTATATCCTTTCTTTAATGTGTGGTTGTATTATATATTATTCAATTTGGTTTCTAATAACGATTAGTTCATTTTGGTTCCCAACTAAATTTTCAAAAGTAGATGTATTTTTGAATTATATTGGAATTTCTAAGTATCCATATAATATTTTTACAGGTATTAACAGATTGATCACTATGTTATTTGTTCCCAATTTATTAATTGCCAATCCTGCAGTATTAATATTTTTAGGGAAAGATACATTGAACCTATTTTTCTATCAAATAGTTTTTACAGTTTTTTTGATTATTATCAGTCGTACAATTTTTAGAAAAGGATTGAAAAAATATGAAAGTGCAGGAAGATAAACAATGTTGTTCAGTTATATGTTTGACTAAAGGAAGTGATTCGCTGTACTTT